>CALWYF010000005.1 GCA_944385705.1 uncultured Oscillospiraceae bacterium
ACTGAAAACCTCAAAACCCTTGATTCTACGGGGCTTTTCCGGTTTGTCGTAATTATACCGTAAGGGCACAGCTGTGCCTCCCTTCTGGTATCAAACGGTGTTCCCATGAAGCAGGTGCAGGAATGGCTGGGCCACAGCGACTTCTCAACTACCGCTAATATATATTCCCATCTGGAGTATTCGGCGAAGCAGAAGTCCGCTGAGGCGATGACCGAAGGCCTGGGCCTGGCCCTCTCTGTTCTGCTCTAAGGGCCTGTTTTAAGCTCAGGTTTCCACTTTTTTGCAGAAGAACAAAGTGTAGAACAAAGACAGAGGCGGCTGGGGTACGGTTTGAAAATTGAGTCATGCATCACACAAGACCCCAAAAAACAAACCCGAAGCCCAGCACAGCGGGTTCGGGTTTGGAAGGAGGAGCAAGGGAGCGGAGCGGATGGTGTTTTCTATTCCCCGTGAAATAGAAAACGCCGGAGCAAAGCGGACTTTGCTCCGACGTGGCGGAGGGTAAGGGATTCGAACCCCTGTGAGCTTGCGCTCTAATGGTTTTCAAGACCACCCCGTTATGACCGCTTCGGTAACCCTCCATATTAAATTCTGGACTTTTTGAGAAAAAGACCAAGAAAAACAAACGAGAAAAAATGTAGAACAGACAAGAGAACAAAGAGGAAAAACTGAAAGGTAAAAACCCGGAAAGCCTTGAAAAATCAAGGAAAAATCGAACGGTGAGCTGGGAAAACCCAGCGGTTTTCAAGACCGCCCCGTTATGACCGCTTCGGTAACCCTCCATATTTTGTTTGGATAAAGTTCATCCCCTGCCATGGCAGGGGATGAACTGGCGCAGAAGGAGGGATTTGAACCCTCGCGCGCTTTTTACACGCCTACTCCCTTAGCAGGGGAGCCCCTTCGGCCTCTTGGGTACTTCTGCATAACGCCGACTTGCCAAAGTATAATAGCACAGAGATGGCGCTATGTCAATAGCCAATCAGCGAAAAAGACTGGTGAGGGCCATATCCAGTGTGGCGTAAAAACGGGATATATGGATGGCATCCACCAGGGCGTGGTGGCACAGCACAGTTACTGGCAGGAACAGTCTCCCATTCTGGTGAAAATACCGACCCCAGCTTATCCTGGGATTGCTGTCGGCAGGACAGGGCACAGGCTGAATCAGGGAGGAATAGCTTATAAAGGGTATGGAGCTGACAAACAGGAGAGAATCTCCGTCCTCACCGTCTTCCAGAGAGCGCTCGGCTCTGGCCTGCTTCTGGGCCTCAAGAGCCTTTGGGAGATACTCCCGGAAGCTCATATTGCTCTCCAGAGTGCAGTAGCAATAGCTGCCGTCATTCAGGGCCTCAGTGTGGGAAGTCTGGCACCAGTCGTACTGGATGATGCCGCCATCCTTTATTCTCTGACGGAACTCAGGCACCCCGTTGGCCGCCTGGGCCACACAGTAGCAGAGGCTGAGGAAAAAGGGCAGCCCCTCCTTCTTGACATTGTGGACAAAATCTGTCACGTCCATATTTACGGTGAAGCCTATATAGGGATAGGCCAGGGAACAAAAATAGTCGAACTGCTTAAGCCTGGGGTACCCGGCCATATCTATAACTTTGTACTCCATTTTTCCTCACTTTCCCACACAAAACCTTTGAAATATTCTGTCTGTAATATCCTCCCGGACGCTGCGCCCGGTAAGCTCCCCCAAAGCGGACATGGCACCTTCGGTCTCCGTGAGCACGATGTCCGGGGTGCAGCCGCTGCTCATGGCTTCCAGGGCCGCCTTCATACTCTCCAAAGCTCTGGAGACTGCCTCAGCCTGACGGGCGTTGGTGAGAATCTCTCCGGCCGGAACCTTGGGCAGAGGGAACATGCGTTTTATCTCGCTCTCAAGTTCTTTGAGGCCTTCTCCGCTTACGGAGCTCACCGTCACCACCGGCAGCTCGGTCTTCGGCATTTTCCGCCGCAGCTCCAGGTCGCTCTTGGATATGACCACCAGAGCATGGGGAGCGGCGGAAGCTTCACGGAGCAGTTCCTCCTCCTGCGCTTCCTCCTCCCGGTTCCCGTCCAGGACCACGATTACCAGTTCCGAATTCTCCATGGCCCGGCGGCTGCGCTCTACACCCAGCTGTTCCACACGGTCGGAGGTATCATGTATGCCGGCAGTATCGCTGAGCTTTAAGCTGAGGGAACCCAGGCTCAGCTTCTCCTCTATAGTGTCTCTGGTGGTGCCGGGTATATCGGTGACTATGGCCCGGTCGTAGCCCAAAAGGGCATTGAGCAAAGAGCTCTTGCCTGCATTTGGCAGTCCCACAATGGCGGCGGGAATACCGGAGCGCATTAACTTTCCCCGGCTGAAACTGTCCAGCAGCTGCTCCAGAGAGCTGACGGCGCTACCCAGCTGCTCCCGGTAATTCTCCAGACGAAAGTCTTCTATATCCTCATCGGGGTAGTCCAGCACGGCGTGATAGTGGGAGCTGATATCAGTGAGGGAGGAATATATGCCCTCTATTCTGCGGCCTATGGCGCCGGTAAGCTGCCCGGCAGCATTTTTGGCGTAGTCTACAGACTCGGCGTCTATTATATCCGCCACTGCCTCGGCGGCGGTAAGGTCCATGCGGCCGTTGAGAAAGGCCCGCTTTGTAAACTCTCCCGGCAGGGCGTGGCGGGCGCCCAGCTTAAACAGCTCATCCAGCACCGCCCTGAGGACAACGGGGGAGCCATGGCACTGGAGTTCGGCGGTGTCCTCCCCGGTGTAGCTGTGAGGCCCCCGGCTTATGGTACAGAGGCATACATCCAGAAGCTCCCCCGCACTGTCATAGAGATTCCCATACACAAGGCTGCGGTCTCGGCTCTGAGACATGGGCTTTCCGCTCAGGGGCTTGAAAAGAGCATCCACCAGGGAAAGACTCTCCGGCCCGGACAGGCGAACTATACCTATGGCGGCCACCTGTGAGCCGGTGGCTATGGCTGCAATGGTATCCGACATGATTCAAACCTCGATAATATCCAATAGTTCCAGGGGACTATGTATCACAGCCAGAGGGGCTGCGGCTCTGCCGAAGCCGTAGGCGGCGTGGATGAAGGGTACGCCGGCCTCGGCTGCACTCTCCTCATCCATGGCTGTGTCCCCTACATATACCGGAGAATGCAGACCCCGGCGCCGGGCGACCAAACGGATATTCTCCGCTTTGCTCAAACCTGTGACACCGGAACACTCATAATCGGCTATGTATTTGCCGAGGCCGGTGTATTGCAGGAAGCACTGAATATATCCGTCCTGGCAGTTGCTGACTATGTACAGGCCGCGGGAGGTTTTCAGGGTGCTGAGAAGCTCCTCCGTTCCCGGATATAGCTTTCCGCCGTGCACGGCTATATATTCGCACTCTTCCCTGAGGCAGTCGCTGCACACATCCTCCGCCTGCTGACCGTAATAAGAGAAAAGACTGCGGGCTATCTGACGGGCGTTCATGCCCATAATGCCCCGGACATCGGCTTCCGTGGGCTGTATGATACCGCCGTGTTTTTTTGCAAGAGTGAGGCACCAGCTCTCCGCCACGGAGCGGCAGGAATCCCACAGGGTTCCGTCCAGATCGAAGATCACTGAGTCGGCAAACAATATTATCAGCTCCCTCCGACAGCTTTTTTAATGAATGTTTCCAAACGAAATGAGATGGATATTTTTGGATGGATATATAATATAACAAAAAGCTTCCCGTGGGAAGCTTTTTGTTATTGGAAATTAAATTGTCCTTTTTACTGCTTCTCGGAGCGGGCCGCCCGGGCGGCATTCTCGTCCTTGCGCTCGGCTATGAAATAGCTGAGGGACAGCAGACTGTCGGAGAAGTGGACATTTTCCACCAGAGTGGGGCTGTTGGGGGCGGTGAGCTCCACATTGGTAAAGTTCCAGATTGCCTCAACGCCGTTGGAGGTGAGCTCTTCAGTAACAGCCACGGCCACATCTTTGGGAACGGTGAGCACGGCCACATCCACATGGTTATTCTTCAGGTACTCCAAAAGATACTCCATGCTGTAGATAGGCACACCCTTGAAGCTGGTGCCGATAAGGGCGGGCTTGATATCGAAGGCACACTCCAGCTTGAAACCCCATTCGGCAAAGCAGAAATTATCCATCAAAGCCCGGCCGATGTTGCCGACGCCGATGAGTATGGCATTAAAACCTCTGTCGATGCCCAGGATGGAGGCGATCTGAGTACGCAGGGCGGGAACATTATAACCGTAACCCTGCTGGCCAAACTCGCCGAAGCAGCTGAAATCTTGACGGATCTGGGAGGGGGTCAGACCAAGCTGCTGCCCCAGTTCAAAAGAGGATATGCGGCTTACCCCATTCCCTGCAAGCTCGTCCAGCTTGCGGAGATATCTGGGCAGCCGGCGGATAACATTGTTTGATACCTTGAGTCGCTTCACAAATAATCTCTCCTTACTTATGCCGGCGGAAAACCTAACCGACGGCACCACTGACCCTCCCACTATAGCATAAGTAAAAAACTATTTCAAGGACTAAAATGCTTAAAATGGTTAATTATTTGATAATGATTGCTGCTTTTTTGCACAAAATTGATAGAAATTTTTATATGATAAGCATAATAGAACGGGAAAATGTACTGAATTCAGGGCCTGTTTACGCTGCCATTATTCCTATTGTAATATGTGGATAATGGATGTAAAATATGATATATTCACCGGAAAAGCAGCTGAGCGGCCCCGGGCGCGGAGCCGGGCTTTTCCGATGTCTGGAGGCACGGGAATGACGGAATTTATACGCAAGGTTAATTACTACGAGACGGACAAGATGGGTATTACCCACCACAGCAACTATGTAAGATATATGGAGGAGGCCAGGACTGAGCTGTTTGAACAGATGGGTGTCAGCTATTCCCTGATGGAAAGGGAAGGGCTGCTGCTGCCGGTGGCGGAGCTGGAGGGAAAATACAGGCACAGCAGCACCGCCGGGGAGCGGCTGCGCATAGAGGTGCGGACCTTGGAGTACACCGGGGTGAGGCTGGTGTTCGGCTTCAAAATGTACGGGGAAGGAGGAGAGCTGGTGTTCACCGGGAAGGTGACCCACGGCTGCTCCAACTCCCAGGGACATCCGGTTATAATGAGAAAGTTTTCCCCGGAACTGGACTCTCTGTTCAAAGCCATGGCAGAGAAAGACAAGGAGGAATAAAAATGGTCATATATTTTACCGGCACGGGCAACAGCCGCTTTCTGGCCCGCAGTCTGGCAGCTGCCCTGGAGGACGAGCTGGTATCGGCTCCGGAGCTTATAAAGGAAGGAAAGGCCGGAGACTTTAAATCGGAAAAACCCTGGGCCTTCGTGTGCCCTACCTACGGCTGGCAGATACCCAGGACCTTCAGGCGTTTCATCATGGACAGCCACTTTTCCGGTTCTCTACAGGCCTACTTTATCATGAACTGCGGCAGCGGGACGGGCAACGCCCAAAAGGGTATAGAGGAGTTGTGCACCGCCAAGGGCTTTGAATTCAAGGGCATGGCGGAGATAAAGATGCCGGAAAACTACATTGCCGTCTTCTCGGCTCCCGATGAGAAAACGGCGGAAAAGCTGCTGCGCATTGGAGAGAAGAAGGCTCTGAAAGTCGCTGAGCTCATAATGGCCGGGGAGAATTTGCCGGAGAAAAAGTCAGGAGCTCTGGGCAAATTCCTCAGCGGACCGGTGAACTGGGGCTTCTACCGCTTTACCATCGGCGACAAGAAATTCAGAGTCACGGATAAATGTATCTCCTGCGGGAAATGCGCAGAAAACTGCATGGTGAACAATATTACTATTGAAAACGGACGCCCGGTGTGGCACGGCAGCTGTATACACTGCATGGCCTGCATATGCCGCTGCCCGGTCCAGGCCATAGAATACGGAAAGCATTCCGTAGGCCTGAGGAGATACTACTTGGAATAAGGCAGGAAATAAATAAAAAAACACCGTCCCCGGACTGCGGTTGATCCGCTTGCCGGGGACGGCGTTTTTCCTACGGTATCAGGAACCGGGGGTGGGGGAGACCACCTTGCCCATGTTCCACAGGTCGGCGGCGCTTTGCGCGGCGGCCTTCCGTTCATCTCTGGTCTTATAGGCTATCTCGGCGGTCTGGCAGCCGCAGTTCATACACATGATGTAAAAGCACCAGTCGTTCTCTTCCTCCAGCAGACCGGGGTGGCCGCAGACAGGACAGTCCTGCAAATTGATATCCATAAAAAGATCCATATTCATTCTCCTGCTAAAACACTTGATGCCGCAGTTTCGGCGGCTGATTGGCGGATAACATGATACAACAGTTGGGGCAGTTTTGTAAAGGGGAAAATTGTTCTCAAGAGAAAAGTGGACTATTCTGCCGTTCAGTCCGGCAGGTATTCACGCAGGATTTCCAGCACAGGCTCATCCCAATAGAAATCCCCATGACAGACATATCCGCTGTCCGGAGGTTGGGAGATGTTTTCCTCCAGAGCCGTTTTATAAACAATGGGGCCCCAATTAGCATGGAAGTCGGTAAACATGGTCCAGCCCATGTCATACTCATCCAGTATCTCCATGCAGCAGCGAATGTAGGCGGTCCTGTCCTCAGTTGGCATGGACATGGGGTAGCCGAACTCCGACACCCACATAGGCGTGCCGGTCTCTTCTCCCCAATTTGCCCAGCCTTCCACATAACTGCGGATGCTGGCCGGAGTCTGTATATATTCGTTGGCCTGCTCTATATCAAAGGACCCGTCAGAGTGTACGTTTATTGTGGACAGAGGCAGAACCTGCCCTGCCCATGCAGAGGTGCAAGGAATATTTATCACTTGCCTCTCATCCTCAACATAGCGCCATGTGGTTCCCATCTCACCTGGAGGATTATAAAATTCCTGGTGGAGCTGGGTTTGCTCTGCGGGGAAGCTGAGGGAGATGTTGGACAGTACCACCATGGTGCTGCTGTCCTCGCATTGGCAGCCCAGGCTCAGTTCCCTGACATCCCTGTCCAGAGTGACCGTAAAGGGATAGCCGGCAAGATGGACGTAATATTCTCCGTCACGACGGATAAAGTAAGGGCTGGATTCATCCAGACTGTTGCAGTCCAGACGGGCTATTTCCTCTCCGTCTGCCCACAGAACCAGCTCCAGATCAAGTCCTACTCCGTCAGCCACTTTCAGCAGAAAGCTCAGCTCTGTCCCGGCGGGAAAGTTACCCAGAATGCTGGTTACCTCACCATTGGCATACATCCGGCCGTTAGCGGCTTTGTTGTTGGGAAAGCCCATCAGAGTAGCGAGGTCTGCAGTATACAGCTCAAAACCCACAGTGGTATCAGTTTCCCGGAGTCCGTCGCAAGGACTGTTAAAAAAGGCGCCGGCATAATCATCACACCAAAGATTTGAGAGCACGCCCCGGTCTTCGCTGCTCTTGCGTAGCCCGTCCCTCAGTTCTGTGGTCAAAGCCACCAGTTCCTCTTCTGAAAAGTAGTTTATGTCGGATTCACCCAGAATATAAAAACTTAAAACTCCGCTGGGCACATTGGCATATCTCTCGCTGAAAAGCTCCATCAGCTCTACGGCTTGACGGCGATGTTCAGGGTTATCAAGTATATCCCCGTTGGGGCCGCCTCCGGCATATCCGGGCACAGAGGCAAAGTCCCAAATTATGTGGAGCTTGCGTTCTATGCACCACTCTATTACCCGGTCCAGATTTTCCAGATAGTTGAGGTCCACGGTGTCGGTTTCATCCGAAAAATAATATTCGCACTCATAGCCGATATGGACGGCATTGAAGGCGGCTGTATCGGCTATCATGTCAATGAAATAGCGCTGTATAAAGCTGCTGCCAAAGAGTTCTTCATACATGACAGGCTTCAATATCATTGCATGGGTGGGAGGCAGCTGGTCAAAGGAAGGCCAGTCCTCCGCCATTTCAAGATAGCTGGAGTCAATAGTGTTTTTCGTTGCTTCGTCCAAAGGAACATAATTGGGAAGGTATTCTTCCGAAGTCTGGGCTGTCTGAGTTGATTGGCCGCAGCCGGACAGCGCCAGCACCGCACAAAGCAGTATAATGAGCCATTGTTTAGACCTCATAGCGTACCCCCGTTAGATTTAATATAATCAAATTATACTGATTTTCGGCCCTTATGGCAAGAGCTCATGTGGGCAGCCCAAAACAAAAAAACATGGTCTGCATACTCTCTGAGAGTGAAAAGGGCTTTTCACTCTCAGGGAAGCAGCAGACCATGTCCGACAGAAAAATACAGAATAATTAAAACGGGACCTTATCCGGTGATTTTATATGGATACTCCCGGCTGTGTTGCACTACCGCCGAAATCGTTCCGGATAGCCTCCTCAGCCGAAGACGGAGAGGAGGAAGCCGGCGGCGATGGCGGAGCCGATGACACCGGCCACATTGGGACCCATGGCGTGCATCAGCAGGAAGTTGGTCTTATTGTACTTGCGGCCCACATCCTGAGAGACACGGGCGGCCATAGGCACGGCAGAGACACCGGCGGAGCCGATGAGGGGATTTATCCTGCCGCCGGAGGTCTTGTACATCACAACGCCGCCCAGCAGTCCGCCGACGGTAGAGATGGCAAAGGAGCACAGGCCCAGGAAGATTATCTTGATGGTGCTCACATTCAGGAAGTTCTGAGCCACCATGGTGGCGCCCACGGAGGTGGCCAGGAAAATGGTGACTATATTCATCAGGGCGTTCTGGGCAGTGTCGGAGAGACGGTCGGTGACGCCGCACTCTCTGAAGAGGTTGCCCAGCATCAGGCAGCCCACCAGAGGAGCGGTGGAGGGCAGAAGCAGAATGACGAAGGTGCTGACCACTATGGGGAAGACTATCTTCTCGGTCTTGCTCACCTCGCGGGCCTGCTCCATCTTCACCTTGCGCATCTTCTCGGTGGTGAAGAGTTTCATGATGGGGGGCTGGATGAGGGGTATCAGAGCCATGTAGGAATAGGCCGCAATGGCTATGGGCCCAAGAAGATGGGGAGCCAGCTTGGTGGTCAGATAGATGGCGGTGGGGCCGTCGGCTCCGCCGATGATGCCGATGGAGGCGGCCTCAGGGCCGGTAAAGCCCAACAGAACAGCGCCGAAGAAGGCCACGAACACACCCAGCTGCGCTGAGGCCCCCATCAGCAGGCTCTTGGGGTTGGCCAGCAGGGGGCCGAAGTCCGTCATGGCGCCCACGCCCATGAAGATAAGGGAGGGGTAGATGCCCGCCTTTACTCCAATGTAGAAAAAGTCCAGCAGCCCGGCGTTGCTCATGATGTGACCGTAGCTGTGATAGTAGGGACTGGCCTCGTCCAGAAAGGCCTCCCACAGCTCAGGGTGGTACAGGGCATTTTCGCCAAGGCCCACAAAGTAGCTCAGGTTGGACAGCAGGCAGCCGAAGGCTATGCCGCACAGCAGCAGAGGCTCAAACTTTTTAACGATGCCCAGGTACAGAAGAACGAAGGCAATAAGTATCATAATGAGATTCTTCCAGCCACCGTCAGTGAGGAAGAAGGCGGCGAAACCCGACTCCAGGCCCAGGTCCCGCAAGGTGCCAAGTATATCCATACTCTACCTCCTCAGGCGATGACCGCCAGAACGGTGCCGGTCTCTACCACGGCGCCCTTGCTTACGGCTATCTGGGCTATGGTGCCGCTCTTGGTTGCCACGATCTCGTTCTCCATCTTCATGGCTTCCAGGATCATGATGACATCGCCCTCTTCCACATGCTGGCCCTGAGATACGTTTATCTTCAGAATATTGCCGGGCATGGGGCTCTTCACCGGCTCGCCGGCGGCCACAGCCGCAGGGGCTGCCGGAGCGGCCGGAGCGGCAGCGGCCACAGGGGCGGCAGCCGCAGGGGCTGCGGGAGCGGCGGGGGCCGCCAGCTCATATTCGTCTACCAGCATGGCCTCGCCCTGCTCAACTTCAACCTCGTACACACGATTATTTAAAGTAACTTTATATTTCATCTTCCTTGACCTCCTTGATGGATTTGAATCTCAGCTCGTTGAGGGGTTTGCCCAGAGTGTCGGCCACTATGGCCATGACCATGGCGGCGTCCCTGGGGTCGGTGTCATAGAGCTTCAGCTCTCCGGCGGTGCCGGGTGCCGGGGCCTTGGGAGCGGCCGGAGCGGCGGGAACAGCGGCTGCCGCCGGAGCGGCGGCTGCGGCCTTCTTTGCCCGGCTCACCATTATGGCTCCCATGATCATCATGACTGCCATCAGCAGGATAAGTCCGATGAACACCACTACATAGCCCAGCAGAGCTGTTATCCCTGCATTGGCTATGGAAATGTTTACAAGATCGTCCATTTAAATCCTCCATTTGCCGTATTCAGCGGCATAAACTATTTGCTCAAATCTCCTGGATGGAGTAGCGCACCACATGTTCCTCCGCCTCACGGCGCTTTTCAAAGAAGTTCTCCGCCACCTGGGGGAAGGCAATGTAGCTGAGCACATCTTCCTCACAGCGGGCAGTGTCTCCAAGGTATTCCTTTGCCTTATCAAAGGTGTCCTTGGGAAGAGTGTCGGCATAGCGGCCCTCTATGGGCTTCTCGTCACCCAGAATCTTAGCTCTGACCTCAGGGTCGATGGGGGCGGGAGTCTTGCCATATTCGCCGCGGCAGTAGGCTTTCATCTCGGCGCCTACGTTCTTATAGCGTTCGCCGGACAGGACGTTCTGCACTGCCTGGGTGCCCACAAGCTGGCTGGTGGGGGTGACCAGAGGAGGATAGCCCATGTCCTTGCGGACTCTGGGAGTCTCCAGCAGGGCTTCGTCAAACTTGTCCAGGGCGTTCATCATCTTCAGCTGGCTGAGAAGGTTGGAGAGCATGCCGCCGGGTATCTGATAGTTGAGGCACTGGGTATCGGTAGCCATGGAGATGGGGTTGAGAGTGCCGTCGGCCAGATAGTCGGCCCGAAGGTGCTTGAAGTAGTCTGCCATGTGATAAAGCACATCCTCGTCAAGGCCGGTATCATAGCCCAGCTCCCGGAGAGCGTAGTTCATAGTCTCGGTAGCGGGCTGGGAGGTGCCGCCGGAGAAGGGGGAGATGGCGGTGTCGATGACATCGGCACCGGCCTCCACGGCTTTGAGGTAGCTCATAAAGGCCAGCCCGGGGGTGCAGTGGGTGTGGAGCACCAGAGGCAGATCCACAGCATCCTTGATGGCGCTGACCAGATCGTAAGCGTTTTTGGGGGAGAGGATGCCGGCCATGTCCTTTATGCAGATTGAGCTCACGCCCATGCGCTGCATCTCCCTGGCAATCTCCACATACTTTTCCAGGGTATGGACGGGGCTGGTGGTATAGGAAATGGCGCCGGAGGCCATGGCTCCGCTTTTCACCGTCTCCTCTATTGCAACCTTGAGGTTGTCCATGTCGTTGAGAGCATCGAAGATGCGGATAATATCAATGCCGTTTTTCACCGCAGCCCGGACGAAACGGCGGACAATATCATCGCTGTAGTGCTTGTAGCCCAGAATGTTCTGGCCTCTCAGCAGCATCTGCAGTTTGGTGTTGGGCATCTTGGCCTTTATCTTCCGCAGCCGCTCCCAGGGGTCCTCATTGAGAAAACGCAGGCATACGTCAAAGGTGGCTCCGCCCCAGCATTCCACGGAGTAGAAGCCCGCCTTATCCATCTCCTCCAGAATGCCCTCAAACTTCTCATATGGCAGCCGTGTCGCTATGAGGGACTGGTTGGCATCCCGCAGTATTGTTTCTGTAATTCCGACTTTTTTCATATTCCCTCCTGTATCTGAATTGGTATGCAGTATAGCCAATTTGTTTATGACACAATTTATCTATGTCCCAAATAATGTCATGATATTATATCATAGAAAATTTTGCAATTCCATAGGGAAAAATAACAGTAATTAATTTTTTAACGAAAAATTAGCGGAGGCTTTTTTGTGCTATTGGTACAGGTACACCGGGGCGGAAACCGCCAAGGCGCCGGGGCAAAGAACAGCGGAGAAAGGCGAGGGAAAGGAGTGGTGTGATTCCGGGGGCAAAAACTGCCGCCTCAGCTTAGGCGAAAACCCTTAGGGGAGAAAAGGGGCAAGAGAGGGGGAGCGGCATATAATGCCCTGAGGGGGACCTCAATTTAAACTGGAGGAAAGCCATGAAAGACAAAGACCTCTATTCCACTAAGATATATACAAACTGCTGCAACGGAAGCACCAGCTGCTGCGGCTGCTGCGGCTGCGGGAGCAATGTAGGCCCCGCTGGACCCATGGGCCCGCAAGGCCCTGCAGGCCCTCAGGGACCTATAGGGCCCCAGGGGCCCAGAGGTGCAACCGGCTCCACCGGAGCTACAGGCGCCACCGGGGCTACCGGTGCTACCGGCGCCGCGGGTGTTACCGGAGCTACAGGGCCTACCGGCCCCACCGGACCTACCGGACCCACGGGAGCCACCGGAGAGGCTGCGAGCATAACGGTGGGCACCGTCAGCACCGGGGACCCGGGGACTGCAGCCACGGTCACAAATACCGGAACCAATCTGGCAGCCGTTTTTGACTTCGCCATACCTGCCGGAGCCACCGGACCTACCGGCCCCACCGGTCCTACCGGAGTCACAGGGCCCACAGGACCCACTGGGGCAACCGGCCCCACCGGACCTACCGGCCCCACCGGGGAAGCTGCCACCGTGACTGTGGGCACCGTCAGCACCGGGGACCCGGGGACTGACGCCACAGTCACCAACACGGGGACGAACAGCGCCGCCATTCTGGATTTTGTCATCCCCAGCGGGGCCACCGGAGCCGAAGGACCCACGGGTGCCACCGGCGCTACCGGAGCCACAGGGCCTACCGGCCCCACCGGGCCCACCGCTACAAATGAAAATGCCGTGGCCTACAACGTAGCCGAACAGACAGTAAATAATGGGGACAACGTACAGTTTGACACCAACGACATCGATTCCACCGGCAGCATAACCGCCAACGGCAATGAGGGCTTCAATCTCACCGATGGCCGGTATCTGGTGAGCTTCGGTACCGATGCCTCAGTGGACAGTGCAAATACCATAGGCGCCTCCCTGGAACTGGACGCTGCACCGGTGACCTATGCCGTGTCCTCCCTGGCGAAGACGGACGCGGACAACGAGAGACTGGTACTGACAGCCATAGTGGACGTGACGGGTACCCAGGCCCTGACTGTAACAAACACCAGCGGAAACGATGTGGACTTCACCAACAGCGTGCTGAACGTTGTGAAGCTGTCATAAAGCATGGATTCCCAGAGGCCCTCGGGCCTTTGGGAATTCAATTTGTCAAAGAGGCTTTGCCTTCTTGGACAAAAAAGCACTGAGCTTCATGCCTCGGTTGTACGCCAAAGGCGTACAATTCGACACTACGCTCCGTGAGAAGTGTTTTCCGCGACGTACACGCCGCCGCGGAAAACTATTTAGATTATTTTTCACTGGGTTGGAAAAACTTTGCGAGGCTTTTTTGACAGTCTTGATTCCCGGAGGCCCTTGGGCCTTTGGGAATTTTATATTGGATTGTTAGATTGTAAGTGCCGCTGATCAGGCATATCAGGGATAAACTCCGGAGAAATTAAGATTGGGCGGGAATTTATTTTTGCCTTGTCAGGGCAGGTCGGTATGGGGTATAATGTGCCTGCCTTTACAGAATATAACAAGAGGTGGAATATATGGAACTCACCGCCGCAGCCCAGTGGCTGAACGATTTTTTCCTGGGGTATGACAGCGCCATTCTGGGCGCTCTTCATTCCCTGGCCCAGAGCGCCGGGACGGTGCTCACCCCGCTGATGAAGCTGATCACCCTTCTGGGGGAGAAGGGACTGGTATTTTTTATCCTGGCTGTGGTTTTTGCCTGCTTTGCCCGCACCAGAGACCTGGGGGTCTGCATCTTCGGAGCCGTATGCTGCGGCGCTTTGATAACCAACATCATCCTGAAGGACAACATCGCCAGACCTAGGCCCTTTGAAACGGTGGAACAGTTTCGCCAATGGTGGCAGTTCGTGGGAGCTCCGGCGGAGGACGGCTTCTCCTTCCCCTCAGGGCATGTCACTGCCGCCGCCGCAGGCATGACGGCCATATCTCTCATGCGAGGGAAAAAGTGGGTGCTGCCCTCGGTGCTCATCGTGGTACTCATGGGTATTTCCAGAAACTATCTGGTGGCCCACTACCCCTCTGATGTGCTGGCGGCCATGATCGTGGGCACCGCCTCCGGCTTCATCGCCTGGGTGATAACCGGGTTTATCTTCCGCTTTCTCCGCAGCCATGAGGATGTGCCGGTATTTGAGCTTATGCTGGAGCTGGATATCAGGGAAGTACTGCCTATGGTCCTGCCCTCCGGGAAAATGGGACAGGCCCGGGGAAAAAATGGGGGAGGCTCTAGGGAGAGGTCCAGCGCCCATGTTTCGGATTCCCCCGACCGGGGTTCAAGGAGGAACATCAATATAAGGATGCCCGGGGCCTATAAGGGAAAACACGAGAAATAAAGAAAAAAACGGAATATGCAACCGGGGCCCGGCTTTCGGCAGGGCCCCGGTTCGCCGCAAACAGATGGAAAACGCCGCGGATTTCACATTGAGTTAACGATTTGCCCGGGGCAATATGTTGAAATTCCTGGGAATTGTGCTATACTATATATTTATGAAAACAAGCATAGAGAAGGAGTCTGAATCTTAAAAATGGCAAAAAAACAGTTTAAGGCAGAATCCAAGCGTCTCTTGGATTTAATGATCAATTCAATTTACACAAATAAAGAGATATTCCTCCGGGAGATAATCTCCAACGCCTCCGACGCAATAGACAAGCTTTGCTACCTCTCCCTCACCGACGACAAGGTGGGGCTTAACAGAGATGACTATAAAATAGAGATAATCCCCGACAAGGAAAAGCGCACTCTCACCGTCCGTGACAACGGCATAGGCATGACCGCCGAGGAGTGCGAGAACAACCTGGGCGTTATTGCCCGCAGCGGCTCCTACAAGTTCAAAGACGAAATGGACAGCGAAAAGAGCCAGGCCGAGGATATATCCATTATCGGCCAGTTCGGCGTGGGCTTCTACTCAGCCTTCATGGTTGCCGACGAGGTCACCGTGATCACCCGGAAATACGGGGAGGAGCAGGGCGTCATGTGGAAGAGCAGCGGCGCCGACGGCTACACCGTCACTCCCTGCGACAGGGATACGGTGGGCACCGACGTGATAATGCACATCAAGCCCGATACCGACGATGAGATCTACGGAAGTTATCTGGAGGTCTGGAAGATCAAGGCCCTGGTCAAGAAGTATTCCGACTACGTGCGCTGGCCCATCAAGATGGACGTGGAGCATCAGGAGCGCTTTGAGACCGGCGAAAAGGACGACGAGGGCAAGCCCAAGTTCGACTATCGCATGGTCAAGGAAAACGAGACCATCAACAGCATGGTGCCCATCTGGCAGCGCTCCAAGAGCGAAGTCACCGACGATGACTGCATTGCCTTCTATAAGGAGAAGAACCGGGACAGCAAGGACCCCTGCGCTCTGGTGAGAATAAATGCCGAGGGCGCCGTGAGCTACAAGGCTCTGCTGTTCGTTCCCGGCGAAGAACACGAGAACGCCTTCATGGGCGACAACAAGGTGGGCGTCACCCTCTATTCCAACGGCGTCATGATAATGGAAAACTGCGACAAGCTGGTCCACGACTACTTTGACTTTGTCAAGGGCGTGGTGGATTCTCCCGACCTGTCCCTGAATATATCCCGTGAGCTGCTGCAGCACGACCGGCAGCTGCGCATCATAGGCCAGAACCTGGAAAAGCGCATCAAGGGCGAGCTGGAAAAGCTCATGAAGGAGGACCGGCCCAAGTATGAGGAGTTCTTCAAGAACTTCGGCGTCCACCTCAAGTGCGGCGTCTGCGACGAATACGGCAGATACAAGGATTTCCTGAGAGACCTGCTGCTGTTTTACACCTCTGAAGACCATCAGCTGACTCTCAAGGAATATGTGGCGAACATGCCCGAGAGCCAGAAATTTATATACTACGCCAGCTCCGACTCCGTAAAGCACGCCATGAGCCTGCCCCAGTGCGAGCAGGTGCGCAGCCGGGGTTATGAGCTCATCTATCTCACCAGCCCTCTGGACGAGATGGTGCTGGAGAGCCTGCGGGAGCAGGACGGCAAGAGCTTCTGCAACGTAGTCACCGACGACCTGGGTTTTGACACCGAGGAGGAAAAGAAGGCCGCCGAAGAGCAGAACGTGGAGAACAAGGATTTCCTGGACTTCGTGAAGGAGGCTGTGGGCGATGACATCGTGAAGGTGCGTCTGTCCAACAAGCTGGGCTCTCAGCCCTGCTGCCTCACCACCGAGGGGGGCATCACCCTGGAGATGGAGAAGTACTTCCGCCATGGCCCCAGCGAGGAGATGCGCAAGATAAAGGCCAACCGTGTCCTGGAGCTGAATCCTCAGCACCACGCTTTCCAGGTGCTGAAAGAGGCCTATGAAAACGATAAGGAAAAGGCCAAGAAGCTCTCTCTGGTCATGGCACGCCTGGCAGAGATGATATCCGGGGTGGATATCGAAGATCCTGCCGCTTTCGTCTCCCTGGTTGCGGAGATGTTCTGAGCAAACTATAGAGATTTGGAGATCGGCCCATGAGACCTAGGCTGGGAATATATATCCATATACCCTTCTGCGCCAGCAAGTGCGGATACTGCGACTTTTATTCGCTGCAAAACTGCGAGTATCTTATGCCGGATTACCAGCAGGCCCTGCTGGAACACATAAAGGAGTCTTCAATCTCCATAAAGAATTACGAGGTTGACAGCATTTACTTCGGCGGAGGCACGCCCAGCTTCTACGGAGCGGACCGGCTGGCGGACGTTCTGGATGAGCTGAAGCTCAACGGCAACGTGCGTTTGGACTCGGAGATAACCGTGGAGTGCAACCCCGACAGCATCAGCCCCACGGCCCTGAAGCTGCTGCGGCAGGAGGGGGTCAACCGCCTGTCCATAGGCGTGCAGGCTACCGACAACAATCTGCTGAAGCTCATCGGCCGCCGCCATAATTTCCAGCAGGCCCAAAAGGCCTATCTGGATGCAAGAAAGGCCGGCTTCGACAATATAAGCGTGGATCTGATGTACGGGCTGCCCAGCCAGACCAAGACCGACTGGGCGGACACTCTGTCCAAAATAGTGGAGATGCACCCGGAACATATATCCTGCTACGGCCTGAAGCTGGAGCCGGGCACTCCCATGTACAAAAACTACATGGGCTCGGCCATACTCCCGGACGACGACGAACAGGCGGACATGTATTCCTATGCCGCCGAGATGCTGGAGCGCTACGGCTACAAGCAGTATGAGATATCAAATTTTGCCGCTCCCGGGTATGAGTCCCGCCATAACCTCAAATACTGGAATATGGACGATTATATGAGCTTCGGCCCGGGAGCCCACAGCTGCATAGGCAGCGTGCGCTACAGCTATGTGAAGGACCTGAAGGAATATATCTACGGCGTGGGCAAGGGCATCAGCGTGGTGGACGAATACGAGGTACTGGACTCCATGGAGAAATCTGTGGAATACCTGATGCTGGGCATGCGCACCGCTCAGGGTATCTCGGAAAACGACTATCGCACACGCTGCCAGAGCGACTGGCGCCCTATCCTGAAAGTGCTCCAGGCCTTCAAAGAAAAGGGCTGGGCGGAGCTCACCGGGGATCGCTGGCACTTTACGGTGCCGGGCTTCCTCATATCCAACACTTTGATAGGCATACTGCTGGAGACCCAGGCCAGCGGCCGGGCCGAGGGCATACCCTGGGTGGCCAGGGCCGACAGGGCCGCAAGCAAGATAAGCCTCCCTAAAGGTGAGGAGGAACTCTTCACCGAGCTGTATAGGCAGAGGATGAACAGTACAGGAGACTGAAAGTGATAGACAACAACTATTTGAATCCCTTTGATGGGGAAGAATTCGGCGGGGACGGCAGCTGGAACATGGACGAGCTGGACGAGATCCAGCGCATGCTGGAAGACGAAAACAGCATGCCCCTTCCTGAAGAGCAGTCTGCGGAGAGCCCCGAGCCCCGGCAGGAGGATAAGCCTGCCAGGAGCCGCAGCGGCAAGGCAAAGTCCGGAAAGGGAAAAGCCTCCGGCGGCGCCAAGGCGGCAAAGCCTAAGAAGGACGCTCCCAAAAAGGAAAAGCCTGCCAAGGCTAAAAAGAAGGAAAAGTCCAAAAAAGAGGAGGAGCCGGAGGACGGCTTCGCTCAGCTGCCGGCCATAAAGGGCGGCAAGACCAAAAGCCTGAATGAACCTGAGGAGAATCAGGAGCAGGCGGATGCCCAGGATAAGGGCAAGAAAAAGAAGGGCAAGGAGAAAAAGGAAAAAGCTCCAAAGCCCCCAAAGGACCCGGAGAAGGCAAAGCAGAACCGTATAACTGCAATAGTCTTCATGGTGATAATTTCCCTTATTGCCATTGGAATCACTGTGGGAGGCTTCCTTGTCACCAACAACGGCACCACCCTGCCCAAGGTGTATGTGGGTGATATCTTCGTGGGCAACATGAATGCCGACGAGGTGAGAGCCGTCCTGGAGGAAAACAACTGGGCGGACAGGGTGGACACCGCTTTGAGAGTGAAGCTGCCCGCCAATGTCAGCTTCAAGGTGGACTCCTGCCTGTCGGGAGCCAAGCTGAGCCTGGACCGGGCGGTGGAGGCCGCAATGAGCTACGGCCATGACGGCAACTGGTATGAAAACCTATACCGCTTCCTGCTAAACCATATAGGCCCGGTGGATGTGACCATCGTAAGTCAGAGTATTGACGGCAGCTATGTGCGCTCAAGGATTGCCGAGGGCATATCCAAGCTGGAAAAAGCCACCGCCGACGAGAGCTATGAAGTGGATGAGAAGGCTGCGGTGCTCCGCCTGCGCAAAGGCGCAGGACAGCTGCAGCTGGATGAGGACGGACTTTACAGTCAGATAGTGGCCGCCCTGGAGGCGGGGCTGGAGGAGATAAACTATACCCAGCTGTTGGGCACCATTGAGATGCCGGACTTCCAGGCCATATATGAGGAGCTTGCCGTGGAGCCTCAGGACGCTCAGTTTACCGAGACCTTCGATATAGTGCCGGAGGTGAACGGCTGCTGGTTTGACACGGCTCAGGCAGAAGAGCTGTGGAAGGCGGCGGAGCCGGGAGACCTTGTTAAGATACCCCTGACTCTGACCTATCCCGAGACTACCGAGGAGTCTCTGCGCTCCATGCTCTACAGGGACAAGCTGGGCTCCCAGACCACCTATTACACCTGGAGCACCGATAACCGCATCAGCAATATCAAGAAAGTTGCGGAGAAACTCAACGGACACATCATGATGCCTGGAGAGGTATTCTCCTATAACGAGTACGTGGGTCAGCGTACCGCCGAGGCGGGCTTCCTGGAGGCCGGCGCCTATGATAACGGCGAAGTGGTGCAGGAGATAGGCGGAGGTATCTGCCAGGTGTCCTCCACTTTGTACTGTGCCATCATGTACGCCCAGCTGGAGACAGTGGAGCGCACCAACCACTATTTCAAGGTGGACTATCTGGATTACGGCCTGGATGCTACGGTAAGCTGGCCCAGCCCGGACTTCAAGTTCAAGAACAGCCGGGACTATCCTGTGAAGATCGTGGCCTACTGCAACGACGAGGACAAGTCCCTCACCATAGAGATCTGGGGCACCGATGTGGACGGCAGCTATGTGGAGCTGAGAAGCACCAAGCTGGTGGTTTATGACAGTGTGTACGTCAACACTGCAATAGGCTACGGCGTCAGCGCCTACAGAACGGTATACGATGCGGAAGGCAACTTCCTCTACGAGGTGGAGGAACCCTACGGAATCTATTACCGCCACGACGAGGATATCCAGTGGCCGCCGGAGAAATATGCGGCGGACGCCGCCGCCGGCGGATGAAATATTCAGCATGGAGACAGGAGAAGAGAAAATGGAGAAAAAGACATTCTATATCACAACGCCGATCTACTACCCCTCAGACAAACTGCATATAGGCCACACCTATTGCACCGTAGCCACCGACGCCATCGCCAGATACAAGCGCCTGTGCGGCTATGACGTGATGTTCCTCACCGGCACCGACGAGCACGGCCAGAAGATAGAGGAGAAGGCCGAGGCCGCCGGACTCAGCCCCAAGGAGTTTGTGGACCGGATCGTTACCGGGGAAAACGGCATCCTTGACCTGTGGAAGCTGATGAACATCTCCAACGACCGTTTCATCCGTACCACCGACGATTACCATGTCAAGGCCGTGCAGCGCATCTTCAAGAAGATGTACGACAAGGGAGATATATACAAGGGCTCCTACAAGGGCAAGTACTGCACCCCCTGCGAGAGCTTCTGGACCGAGAGCCAGCTGGTGGACGGCAAGTGCCCCGACTGCGGCAGGGAAGTCCATGACGCAGAGGAGGAGGCCTACTTCTTCCGCCTCTCCAAGTACGCAAAGCCGGTGCAGGAGCTGCTGGAGAGCGGCACTTTCCTGGAGCCTGCTTCCCGTGTCAACGAGATGATAAACAACTTCATTAAGCCGGGCCTGGAAGATCTGTGCGTATCCCGCACCAGCTTCAGCTGGGGCATCCCTGTGGACTTTGACCCGGGCCATGTGGTCTATGTGTGGGTTGACGCCCTCTTCAATTACTGCACCGCTCTGGGACTGCTCAACGACAAATATGACGACTTTGACAAGTACTGGCCTGCCGACGTGCACATCGTGGGCAAGGAGATAGTCCGCTTCCACTCCATCATCTGGCCTGCCATGCTCATGAGCATGGAGCTGCCTTTGCCCAAGAAGGTCTACGGCCACGGCTGGCTGGTCATCGACGGAGGCAAGATGAGCAAGTCCAAGGGCAACGTGGTAGACCCCTATGTGCTGGCCGAGCGCTTCGGCGTGGACGCCCTGCGCTTCTTCCTGCTGCGCACCTTCCCCTTCGGCTCCGACGGCAACTTCTCCAACGAGCTGCTGATAAGCACCATCAACACGGACCTTGCCAATGACCTGGGCAACCTGGTCTCCCGTACCACCGCCATGGTGGAGAAGTATTTCGGCGGCAAGCTGCCCGCAGAGCGTGAGAGCGACAGAGTGGACGGCGAACTGGTGGAGATGATAAAGGGCGCCAGAGCCAAGTATGAAAAGCAGATGGACGCTCTCCAACTGCACCTGGCGCTTGAGGATGTTTTTAAGCTCATACAGCGGGCCAACAAGTACATCGACGAGACCGCACCCTGGGTCCTGGCCAAGGACGAGAGCAAGCGGGCAAGGCTTGCCACTGTCATGTATAACCTGCTGGAGGCCCTGCGGGTCTCCCTCATCCTGCTGAGCCCCTTCATGCCGGACAGCTGCGACAAAGCCTTTAAGCAGATCGGCGCAGAGGAGAGCTGCCGCAGCTGGGAGTCCGCCGCAGTTTACGGCGCCCTGCCCGCCGAGGTCAGCGTCACCAAGGGAGAGACTCTCTTCCCCCGCCTGGATATGGCAAAGGAGCTGGAGGCTCTGGAGAAGCTGGAACATCAGAATCGCCAGGAGCCCAAGACTCCCCCGGTGCTGCCCGACGTGAGCATCGACGACTTCTCCAAGTGCGACATGAGAGTGTGCAAGGTGATAAGCTGCGAAGCCGTGAAGAAGTCTGATAAGCTTCTCAAGTTCATGCTGGACGACGGCAGCGGCACCCCCCGGCAGATACTCTCCGGCATCCATAAATTCTACGAGCCGGAGCAGCTGGTGGGCAAGACCGTGGTGGCCATACTGAACCTGCCCAGCCGCAAGATGATGGGCCAGGACTCCAACGGCATGCTGCTGTCCGCCGTGCGTGAGGTGGAGGGCAAGGAGGAGCTGCACCTGCTCATCCTGGATGACTCCGTACCCGCCGGCAGCCGGCTGTGCTGAAAACAAGATAAATTTTAAATACCACCGCAGGTTTCCTGCGGTGGTATTTTGATATAAAAAATTTTTGTTTCCCTGCAAAAAATCCCGGAATACTGCGTCTATATAGACAGAGACATAAAACGGGGAGGAGTTTCGATGCTTGACAGCCAGATAGTGGAGCTCTACTGGCAGAGAGACGAGAGCGCCATAAGTCAGACGGATACAAAATACGGCGGCTTGTGCCGCAGCATATCAAACAACATACTCAGGAGCTACGACGAGAGCGAGGAGTGCGTAAACGACAGCTATCTCAGCGCCTGGAACTCCATGCCCACGGAGCGGCCGGAACGGCTGGGGGCCTATATGGGGAAGATAGTGCGTAACATCTCCATATCCAGGCTGCGCCAAAAGACCGCGGACAAGCGGGGCGGGGGAGAATACCCCATCTGTCTTGAGGAGCTCAGGGACTGTGCCGGCAGAGGGCAGGGGCCGGAGAGAGAGCTGGAGCTGACGGAGCTGACGGAGCATATAGACAAATTCCTGGCGGGACTGAAAGAACAGGAGCGGGACATCTTTGTCAGCCGCTACTGGTACATGGCGCCTGTGGACGAGATAGCCGAGAAGGTGGGTTTCAGCTACAGCAAGACCGCCTCCCTGCTCCACCGCACCAGGAAGAAACTGGAGCTGTATCTTAGGAGGGAGGGCCTTATATGATGGGGGAAAAAATCATGGAGGCCATAAACGGTATAAGGGACGAGTATGTGGAGTCCGCCGGAAAGTTCCTGGGACGGATAGAGCCGGAGAGCGGGGCGGGAAGACCCGGAGGCAGGCGCAGAGGCTGGGTGAAGATAGTGCTCATCGCCGCCGTCATTGCATCGTTGCTGTCGCTCCCCGCCTATGCCCTGACGGAGTATCTGCTCAACTCCCCGGAGCAGGCCCAAAAACAGGCCCTGGAGGAGGTAGACCGGCTCAATGAGCTGGGGATAATACAGGTAAATCTGGAGCCGGACCAGGAGGCGACGAAGATATTCAAGACCCAGGGCCAAGAACTGGGGCTGGACTTTTTCCACCGCATCATATATCCAAACTACCATGTGCAGCTCTTTGACGGTAAATACAAGTTTGTAACCCAGCTGGATATGGCCAGCGGAAAACTGCAATTCATAAGCATCACCGCCAAAGCCGATGAAGAAGACCGGGTTTACCAGGAGGAAAACAGCCTGCCCGACGGGAGCAGCCAGACTCTGACCAGGTATGACAATACCGACGACCTGGTCTCCCCGGAACTCACCGTGGGTGAGCTGTGTGCCGCCCTGGCGGAATACTGGGGCTTTGAGGGCTACACTCTCAGCGGCACGGAAAATACAGACTACGGATGGGATACCGAAGCCCCGGCGGAGGACAGTTTGGTGAAGGACATCCTGGACGGGCCGTATATCACCGTGTACTTTGATGGGGATCAAGAGGGCGTGCCCATGTATGTGGAGCTGTACACGGTAAGCGGGGCCACGGTCATGTCCATAGGCACCAACCATCTGGTGGGCTGAGCCGCAGAGGATAACAAATAATAGCAAAACCGGGGTGGTTCACACCGCCCCGGTTTTGCTGTCTGTTTGTTCTATTTTTCTATCTCCTCTAACTCAGGATAGCGGGAGAGCAGCACCTGGATGTTGTCCCTTATCTGCCGCTCCGTCTCCGCCAGGGTGGAGGAATCGGCCAGGTAGTCCCCGCTGGCAAAGCAGCTGACCATGAAGTCGTTTATCTCCGGGGAGTAGTGGCTCAGGTCCATGTAGTTATCCAGGTTGGAGGTGAACTCAGCCCCCTGGAAGTCATAGACCTTCACATTGTCGTAGCCATCCACCAGCTCCATAAAATGACGCTTTAATTCCATGGTGGATTCCAGGCTGCCCTCTTTCTCCATCTTGTACCACAACAGGGAGGAATAGGGGGGAAAGAAAAAGACGATGTCTCCACGGCTCAGGTCCAGACTATCCACAAAAACCTCGCAGTTGTCCAGAGCATTCTCTGAGATGCCGGCCATATCCACATTTATGGCCGCCCCGTTGTCACTTTCCGAGTATATGCTGAGAACTCTGTCTGCGCTGAACTCATAGCGGTAGGCCCAATCCCCCATAAGGTCTATGCTCCGGGCCTCGCTAAAGCGCTGAGGCAGCTCTATCCCCAGACTGTCCGCCGCCAGCAGGCCAAGATTCAAAGGAATGAAACGCATCCAGGCCTCATAGCCCCAGAAATACTTGTAGTCGTTGAGGAGGCTGAAGTCCATAAGATAGTCCGGGAAGCGCTGCTCCTGACTGTCTGCCGACAGCACCGAATTATCAATGCAGATATAGTAGGTCTGAGCGTGGCCGGAGTCCTGGGCAAGCTTGAAGAGGGCGGAAATCTCCTTGCCGGTGATGCCGCCCAGAGTGGCCTTTATGGGATTTTGCCCCAGCTCCTGCCGGAAGCTGTCCATGTCAAAGTTCTGGGTCATGGAGGAGCCTATGACTATGGCGTCATAGTCGTAGTTCTTCACCACGCCGGGGACGGAAAATATCTTGTCCAGCTTGTACTTGTGGTCATAGGCCCGGTAGTTATAGTAGGGGTCTATAATGTAAACCAATACTGCCAGCACCGCCAGCACTGCCAGAGCCAGGGCCAGAAATCGTCTGAGCCACTGGGCGGAAGTGAGATTTTTCTTCATAGCTCAGACCTCAGAAATTAAAGTAGATGAATATGCTCTCCCGGCTGAGATGCAGCACGGAGAAGCAGAAGAGAAACACGGTGAAAGCCAGGGTCTTCCCGTTGCAGGAGAAAGTCTCCAGCCGTTGCCGGGAGTTTTTGCAGCGGAACACCACGAAAAGCAAAACAGCCAGCAGAGAAAAGAGATAGGCAATATCCACCGCTGTGGGAAAGTCAAAGGAATTGTCCAGCACCAGAGCGGCGATCTGGGACAGGTCAAGGTTGGTAAAACTGAGCATGCCCCGGTAGACCATGGCGGCCTGGGGGAAGCTCTCCGCCCGGAAGAGCACCCACAGGGCGTTGACCAGAATGAAGGTGCAGGCGATGCGCAGCCATCTGGGCGGCTTGGACAGCAGCCGGGGAAAGCTCTTTTCCAGAGCCACGAAGAGCCCGTGGAGGCTGCCCCAGAGCACAAAGGTCCAGGCGGCCCCGTGCCACAGCCCGCTTATGAAAAAGGTGAGGAAGGTGTTCAGGAAGGTCCTGGCCCGGCCTCTGCGGCTGCCCCCCAGGGGGATGTATATGTAGGTGCTCAGGGCCCGGCCCAGGGTGATGTGCCAGCGGCGCCACAGTTCGGAGAAGCTGTCCGACTTGTAGGGGGAAAGAAAATTATAGGGAATGCTTATATTGAACATCCGGCCCAGGCCGATGGCCATGTCGGAATAGCCGCTGAAGTCGAAGTAGATTTGCAGAGTATAGCTCAGAGAAGCAGCCCAGGCGGCGGCCATCCCCAGACTGCTCTGGGCAAAACCGTTGTCCACAAAGAGGGCCAGAGTGTCGGCTATGACGGCCTTCTTGAAAAGGCCGATACAGAACATGTAAATGCCGCTGGCCATATTGTCGGCATTGAAGCGGCTGCGGCTCTGGTCGTTGAACTGGGGTATCATCTCGCTGTAGAGCACGATGGGGCCTGCAACCAGCTGAGGGAAGAAGAGGACGAAGATGCAGTAGCTTATGAAGCCCTCCACCTTTTCGTCCTTTTTATACACGGAGACAAGAAAGGACAGCTGCTGGAAGGTAAAGAAGCTGATGCCCAGAGGCAGTAGCAGGTGCTTGAGAGCAAAGCTGCTGCGGAAAATGAAGTTCACGTTTTCAATGAAGAAATCGTAATACTTGAAATAGCCGATAAGGAAAACGTTGAAGAGTATGCCAAGAATAAATAAGGCCTTGGCAAATGCCGGACGGCTCAGGTCAAAGCGCTGCATGGCCAGAGCCAGCACATAGTTCACCAGAATGGAGGCAACTATGATAAAGAGGTAGTATACATTGTAATAACCGTAGAAGACCAGGGATGCGGCGATAAGCAGCAGGTTCTGGGCGGTCCTAAGTCTGCCGCCTGAGGATATGAGCCGGGGCAGCTGATAAAATCCCAGCAGCACCAGGGGCATGAAGACAAAAATAAAAACATAGGATGAAAAAACCATATATCAGCCTCGAACAAAAAAACATAATAATATATTATGCCGGATTTTATTATGTTTGTCAAATAGGATTTTGATGAGGATGAGGTGTTTAAGAAAACTGTAAATCCCGGAGCATTTGCTCCGGGATTTACAGTTAGGACGGGGGCTCAGATATCTACAGACGAAGTGTCTGCTTCTTCCGTGTATCCCCCGGAAGAACAGGCGGGATTCGTCCGCAAAGTATCACCTATGGCCTCCAGATTCTTCATGCTGCCGGCGTTGGTATTGACTATAAAGCGCCAGGCGATAAAGATACCAAGAACCATGAACAGGAACATGGAGCCGCTGCTGGTGGCAATGAGCATGAGACCCTCCGAAGTGAGCAGCAGATCGGAGGCAAACCACATAGCTTCGCCCACACTAAGGGCATAGTCCTGCATAAAGAAGACCACGATGCTGAGATAATTCATAATGAATATGCTCACAAAGGACAGCAGCACCACCAGAACCACGGAGAACTTGTCCATCTTGCCGTTAAACTTCCTGTAGCCCCAGGCGGAGGCTATGGGCACCAGAGCAAATAGAATAGCATATATTCGCTCGGTAAGTACTATGGTCAAGACGCTGGCAAGGGAGCCCACCAGCATACCCAGCAGGGCCCCGACAAAACCGGTGAGGTAGCTGCCGTTGGCTTTGTTTTGCTCAATCTTCTGCCTTGAATTTTCCAGACTTCCCTGCATGCAGGAGTTATGTACCGGCTGGTAGCTGGACTCATAGAAACAGAGGCTGTCTGGACTGCCGCTGCCGCAGACGGCACAGCTGTCTGCCGGGGAAATGCCGTTTTCCCGGAGAGCCGAACTTATTGCCCCCATATAGGCGCTGAACTGCTCCTGATAGGGGCTTTTCTTGTTAAAGCTAATGAGGAAACGAAAATATTTTCCACCGTTGATACAGCCAAGGTTTTTGCCGTACAGTTTCTTCACAGAGGCT
Source organism: uncultured Oscillospiraceae bacterium (assembly GCA_944385705.1). Taxonomy (GTDB): domain Bacteria; phylum Bacillota; class Clostridia; order Oscillospirales; family Oscillospiraceae; genus Limivicinus. The sequence goes on from CALWYF010000005.1 coordinate 26,965, forward strand.
TTTACCCTCTTGACCAGAGCTCTGTCTCCGCTGTCCGGCCTCACGGCCACATCCAGATAATAGTTGCGGCCGTTATAGGGGCGCAGAGTGACCGTATAGCCGTTAAAGCTGCCCATACACAGCTGTCCAAAGGCAAAAAGCCCTTTTGGCGCCAAAGACTCATATATGGCATTGGTTTTCACTGTTCTCTTCCCTCCTGTAATTTTTCCGCTAAGCTGTTTAAATTATATCAATTCAATGGGAAAAAAACAAGAGCAGCTGAAGTATGGGGAAAATTTGGATAATATGTAACTGAGACGGCCTGGCCCGAGTCCAGGCCCGGAGCAAAAACTCCGGGCCCGGGCAAGAGGTCTCAGTTTTTCATCTTCAAAGCCGATGAGCCGATTCAGCGGGTGGCCTGCTTGCGGCGGAGGCTGAGACAGTCGGCTATCATGGCTATGAACTCGGAGTTGGTGGGCTTGCCCTTTATGTTGGATACGGTGTAGCCGAAGAACTTCTGAAGCACTTCTATGTCGCCTCGGTCCCAGGCTACCTCTATGGCGTGGCGAATGGCCCGCTCTACCCGGGAAGGAGTGGTGTTGAACTTCTTGGCCACCTCAGGATACAGCACCTTGGTCACGGCGTTTATCATGTCCATGTCCTTTATGGTGAGAATAATTGCCTCCCGGAGATACTGATAACCCTTTATATGGGCGGGCACGCCTATCTCGTGTATTATATCTGTCACTACCGCCTCCAGGTCCACGTCCTGCCTGCGGGCTGCGGCCTGCTGGCGGCAGTCAACTCCTGCCGGAGGGACGCTGCCGGTGGTGGGGCTGCCGCTGAGCTGACGGATGCGGCTGAGCAGGGCGGGAATGTCACAGGGCTTGGGCATGAAGTAGTCCGCACCCAGGGCGGAGCAGTCCGCTATCACCTTGCTGTTTACAAAGGCGGAGAGCACTATAATGCTGCTGTGGGCGCCGGTGCTGCCTGCACGGCGCAGAAGCTCAAGACCGTCAAGCTTGGGCAGTACCAGGTCCATCAGCAGAAGATCCGGTTTCAGTTCGGCCAGCAGACTCAGGGCTTCAATGCCGTCTCCGGCCACGCCGACTACCTCCAGATCCTTTTCGCGGCTGAATGTATCGGTCATCAGCCGGCAAAAATCCTGGTTTGAATCGGCGATAAGAATGCGTGTTTTGGTTTCCATAATTTTTATCCTCCCGTTATGCGATATACGGAGCAATTCGATATGCTAATATGATCTACACCGTCATGTCGCAATAAAATTACCATAGTTGACACATTAGGAACAAGAATATTTTGTCGAACAACCAAGAAAATTTGTTGACATAATATACGATAAATCTAATTATTTCAATACCCTTCGACAAAAAGTATTAAAAAAATATCACTCTAAATGTCGATTTTTGTCGAATTACCATATTATGGAAATAAATTAATTGCAGAAAAATAAAATTACCAAAAAATACCAGAAAAAATGCCCGCTCCCGAACCGTGTCAATAAGGGCGGGAGCAGGCGCAAAACTTATGGAAACCAGTGGGGCAAACTCATAGGCTCCGTTTTTTGTAGAGGGCAATGGATAGCCGCCAGGAAATGAGGTAGGCTGCCACCGGGGGCAGCAGCAGGATGAGGGACAGCTCGTCGGGGATGACAAAGGCGCCCTGGTCCATGAGGCTCACTCCGGCGGCAATGGCCGCCATGGCGGCGACGATGAAGATGAAGTAGGCAATGCGCCCTTTCTCGCTGCCCAGGGCAAAGATAAAGGGATAGAGGACGGCAGGGAAGAACAGAGCCATATATACGCAGATGCAGAGTATTTGCAACGGACTGCCTAAGCTGTCTGACTGGATCAGGTAGAAAGCAATAACTACAGGGGACCAGAGAAGCAGCAGAAGCAGGTTCAGCAGATATTTCTCAGAAACTGCGGTGGAGCGGGAGATGGGGGTGGTCTCCAGAAAGCTGTCCCAGTGGCTGCGCTCGTCGTAGGAGATGAGGCTGATATTCACTATCGGCAGCATCACTATGCCGTAAAACATGAAAAAGCTGTTGTTTTCTCCCACAAAGGAGATGGCAGTGAAAACCACAATAATAAACAGGAAGGCACGCAGCTCCCTTTTCATCACATAGAAATCCTTTAAAAGCAAACCCTTCATCATATATCCTCCTTGACCATGAAGACGAACAGTTCCTCAATGCTCACCGGCTGAGTCTTCGTGCCCCGAGGCAGGGCATCGGTGCGTACTATCAGGCGGCAGCCGTAGGGATTGTCCCGGCGGCCTATGACGGCGGAGGGCTCTATTCTCTCCGCCTCCTCCCGGGAGCACTGGAGCAGGCCGTATTCCTCCATGAGTGCGTCCTTCTCCTCCAGAAGCATGAGCTTTCCCTTGTGGAGGAAGGCTATATAGTCGCAGAGCTTTTCCAGGTCCGAGACTATATGGGAGGAGATGAGCACCGAATGACCCTTATCCCGGGTGAAGTCCAGCAGCAGGTCGGTGACGCTGTCCCTCACCACCGGGTCCAGACCGCTGGTGGCTTCGTCCAGAAGCAGGAGCCTTGGCTTGTGGGACAGGGCCAGAACCAGGCCCAGCTTCATCTTCATGCCCCGGGAGAATTCCTTGTAGGGCTTATCCTCCGGCAGCTCCATGCGGCGGATATAGTGGGAGAAATCCTCCCGGCTCCAGCTTTTGTAAATGCTGGGCATGATCTTCTCCAGCTGCCTGAGCGTAAGCTTCTCCGGAAGACCCGGCTCATCCAGCACTACGCCTACATCCTCTTTTACCCGGCTCATGTCACCGGATATATCCTGGCCAAGCACTGAAGCAGTGCCGGAGTCCGGCTTCAATATGCCCAGCAGCAGCTTTATTGCCGTGGTCTTGCCGGCGCCGTTTTCCCCGATAAGACCCAGAATGCAGCCCTCAGGCAGCTCCAGATCCAGGGAATCCAGAGTGAAATCCTTAAAGTGCTTTGTAAGTCCCCTTGTCTCAATGGCATTGTTCATGTCTCGTCCTCCAAAATGTGGTACATTTCTCTGAGCTCCTGAGCGCTCAGGCCGCATTGCGCCGCCAGGCGGCGTATCTCCGCCATGTGCAGCTCTATCTCCCGCAGGTTTTCCTCCCGTATCAGCTGGGTGTTCCTGGGAGAGACAAAGCTGCCCTTGCCCGGCAGAGTGTAGATAAAGCCCGCAGCCTCCAGCTCGTCATAGGCCCGCTTGGTGGTTATGACGCTGATACGCAGATCCTTTGCCAGAGAGCGAATGGACGGAAGCGGCTCCCCCTCAGGCAGGCTGCCGCTGATTATCTGACTTTTTATCTGGGTGAAGATCTGGTCGTATATGGGTACGCCGCTGTGGTTGTCTATCAGTATCGTCATTGCATGCATCTCCGTTAACTGTATATGCACAGTATACACAGTTATAACAGCTGTGTCAAGAGGTTTGAAATAAAAAAATAAAATTTCCCCAGGGCAGGGGGGAAGAAAGGTAAACTATTGACAAGCGGGGGAAAACTGGTATAATGTTGTCGGTAAAAATTTAAACACCTTATCGAGAGTGGTGGAGGGAACGGCCCTGTGAAGCCCGGCAACCTGCATAAATGCAAGGTGCCAAATCCGGCGGTAGACGCAAGATGAGGCTGGGCTGAAGCTGCGCTCCGTTGGAAAACGGGGCGTTTATGGTTTCGGCAGAGTAAAAAAAGAAAGGTGTTTTAAAATGAATCCACTGATTTTCCAATCCGACTTCGGCGTGCAGGACGGAGCGGTCAGCGCCATGTATGGCGTGGCCTATACCGTGGACTCCCAGCTTCGTGTCTTTGACCTGACCCATGAGATCGAACCGTATAACATATGGGATGCAAGCTACCGGCTCATCCAGACCGTGGCCTACTGGCCGGAGGGCTCTGTATTCGTGTCGGTGGTGGACCCGGGAGTGGGCTCGGATCGGCGCAGCATAGTGGCCAAGACCAGCACCGGCCAGTATATAGTCACTCCCGATAACGGCACCCTTACCCACATTAAGCGCAGGGTGGGCATCAGCGAGGCCAGAATAATAGACGAGACGGTGAACCGGCTGAGAGGCTCGGAGGAGAGCTATACCTTCCACGGCCGGGATGTATATGCCTACACCGGGGCCAGACTGGCAAGCGGGAAGATAGACTTCACCCAGGTGGGACCCTCCATTGATCCCGACAGCATAGTGGAGCTGCCCACTGTATCTCCAAAGGCCAAGGACGGCGTGGTCAGCGGTACCGTGGATGTGCTGGACGTGCGCTTCGGCAGCCTGTGGACCAACATTCCAAAGGCACTGTTCAAGACCCTGGGCTGCGCCGTAGGCGACAAGGTTGAGATATGCATAGAAAACGACACCCGAGTGGTGTATCATAATGTGGTCACCTACGTCCATTCCTTTGCGGAAGTCCGAGTGGGCGAGGCTCTGCTGTACATTAATTCTCTGGACTGCATGGCGGTAGCCATCAACCAGGGCAGCTTTGCCCGGGCCTACAGCGTGGGCACCGGCAACAGCTGGAAGATAAGCATCCGCAGACTGGATGTATCCCATTTCGGTTTTTAAATGCCGGGGCTTCGGCCCCTGCGTTTGAAAATAATATACATACAGAGGAGTAGAAAAGTTATGAAAAAGTCTCCTGTGAGAACCATCGTCGCAATCGGCATCGGCGCCGCTCTGTTCTTTGTCCTGGGCCGCTTCGTGGCTATCCCCAGTCCCGTGCCCAACACCAACATCTCCGTGCAGTACGGCCTGCTGGCCTTCATGGCCGCCATCTACGGGCCTGTGGCCGGCGCTCTCATCGGTCTTATAGGCCATGCCCTCATCGACTTCAGCTACGGCTGGGGCGTGTGGTGGAGCTGGGTCATCGCCTCCGGCGTGTTCGGCGTCATCATCGGTCTGGTAGCCTCCAAGCTGCAGCTTGCCGACGGTATCTTCGGCAAAGCCGACGCTGTTAAGTTCAACGTCTTCCAGGTGGTGGGCCACATCGTGGCCTGGGCCCTGGTAGCCCCTGTGCTGGACATCGTCATTTACAGCGAGCCTGCCAACAAGGTCTTCGTTCAGGGCCTGGTGGGCGGCGTCGCCAACCTGGTCACCACTGCCATCGTGGGCACTCTGCTCTGCGTTGCCTATGCCGCAGCCAAGCCCAAGAAGGGCAGCCTTAAGGAAGAAGAGTAAGATTCAGCGCTAGACAGACGGCGGGAATTTTTTCCCGCCGTTTGCCGAATATGGGACAAGGATGCTGCCCAGAGCAGTACCGTCCAAAAGAGGGGACGGCACTGCTGTGTACAGCCTGTATCCGGGAGGAAGAATATGGAGCCAATCATCAGATTTGAAAACTTCGGCTTTAAATATAATGCCCAGCAAAAGCCCACTCTGTACGATATAAACCTCAGTATACACAAGGGGGAAAAGGTGCTGATAGCCGGGCCCTCGGGCTGCGGCAAGTCCACTCTGGCCCACTGCATAAACGGGCTTATACCCTCCTCCTACCGGGGAGAGATGAGCGGCAGCCTGACCATAGCCGGGAAAGAGACCAGGGATATGGGCATTTTTGAGATATCCCGCCATGTGGGTACGGTGCTCCAGGACTCCGACAGCCAGTTCATCGGCCTCACCGTGGCGGAGGATATAGCCTTTGCCCTGGAAAACGACTGCGTGGCCCTGCCGGAAATGAGGGAGCGGGTGGCCCAGGCGGCAAAGCTGGTGGATATCTCCGGGCATCTGGGCCATGCCCCCAACGAGCTCTCCGGCGGGCAAAAGCAGAGAGTTGCTCTGGCCGGGGTAATGGTGGACGATGTGGAGGTGCTGCTCTTTGACGAGCCCCTGGCCAACCTGGACCCGGCCACCGGCAAGCAGGCCGTTGAACTTATAGACGAGATACAAAAAAAGACCGGGGCTGCCGTTATAATCATAGAGCACCGTCTGGAGGATGTGCTCCACCGCCATGTGGACAGAGTGGTGCTCATGGGCGAGGGGCGGATAGTTGCCGATGTGAGCCCCGATGAGCTGCTCTCCTCCAGCCTGCTCAGGGACAGCGGCATAAGGGAGCCTCTGTACATAACCGCTTTGAAATATGCTGGAGTGGAGATAAAAGCGGACATGGCTCCGGCCAGCCTTGAGACCATAAAGCTCACCGAGGAGCAGAAGGAGAAAGTACGCGCCTGGTTCAGCTCAAGGCCGGAGGCCCCGGCGGAGACGGACAGACCGGTGCTGCTGGAGGCCAAGGACATCTCCTTTGCCTATGACAACGGCCACCAGGCTCTGAAAGATGTGTCCCTCACGGTGTATGAAGGGGAACTGATGGCCATAGCCGGAACCAACGGCGCAGGGAAATCCACCTTTTCCAAGCTGGTCTGCGGCTTTGAAAGACAGCAGCAGGGGAGCCTCAGCTTTAAAGGCCGGGACCTGATGGAGCTGTCCATCAAGGAGAGGGCCGACCATATAGGCTACGTTATGCAAAACCCGAACCAGATGATCTCCAAGGTGATGATATACGATGAGGTGGCTCTGGGATTGCGGACCCGGGGAGTGACCGAGGAAGAGATAGGCCCCAGGGTAGAGGAGGCCTTGAAGATATGCGGACTCTGGCCCTTTAGAAACTGGCCGGTGTCGGCATTGAGCTTCGGCCAGAAAAAACGGGTGACTATAGCCTCCATCCTGGTTTTGAAGCCGGAGATGATAATCCTGGACGAGCCCACCGCCGGCCAGGACTACCGCCACTACACGGAAATAATGGAGTTTTTGCGGGAACTGAACTCCAGGGGAATAACCGTGGTAATGATAACCCACGACATGCACCTGATGCTGGAATACGCCCGGCGGGCCGTGGTCTTCTCCGGCGGCAGGGTGATAGCCGACGCAAGCTCCGCCGCCATTCTCACCGACAGCGAGGTCATCCGCAAGGCCAGCCTTAAGGAGACCTCTCTGTACCCTCTGGCGCTGATGTGCGGCATTGAGGACGCCAGATCCTTCGTCCAGCGCTTTATAGACTACGAGCGGGAGGCGGTGAGAAAATGATAAACATCTTCAATTACATCGACCGCCCCTCACCTATCCACCGCCTCACCGGAGCCACAAAGCTGGTGTGTCTGCTGTTGTGGAGCTTTGCGGCCATGCTCACCTATGACACCCGCATGCTGACAGCTTTGCCTGTTTTGAGCTTTCTGATGTTTTATATATCCCGGATAAAGCTGAAGGACGTTTCCTTCATGCTGGGTTTCACGGCGGTTTTCATGGTGCTCAATAACGTGCTGGTCTTTGCCTTCTCTCCCCAGCACGGGGTGGAACTCTACGGTACAAGGCATGTGCTGTTTTCCCTGGGGGGAAACTATGTGGTCACCAAGGAGCAGCTGTTCTACCACCTGAACCTGGTGCTGAAATACCTGTCCACCATACCTATCGTACTGCTCTTCGTCTGCACCACAAACCCCAGCGAGTTTGCCGCCTCCCTCAACCGCATAGGCGTCAAATACACGGTGGCCTATTCCGTGGCCCTGGCCCTCAGGTATATCCCGGATATTCAGCGGGAATACCATGATATATCCCAGGCCCAGCAGGCCCGGGGCATTGAGATGAGCCGCAAACAGAGTCTCTCAAAAAGACTGAAAAGTGCCAGTGCAATTCTGATACCCCTTATTCTCTCCAGTATGGACAGGATAGAGACAATATCCAACGCCATGGAACTGCGGGGCTTCGGTAAGAACAAGAGACGCACATGGTACATGGGCCGAAAGTTTTCAAAGCTGGACATTCTGGCCATGGCCTTCTGCGCTTTGCTGCTTGTAATATCCCTCAGTCTAAACGTCATAAACGGCAGCCGTTTCTGGAACCCGTTTATATAAATAACCAAGGAGGAACCATGAGCCACTATTTCTTTACGTCCGAGTCCGTCACCGAGGGACATCCCGACAAGATATGCGACCAGATATCCGATGCGGTACTGGATGCCATACTGGAGCAGGACCCCATGGGGCGGGTGGCCTGCGAGACCACAGTATCCACAGGCCTTGTGCACATCATGGGTGAGATCACCACCAGCTGCTATGTGGATATTCCCAAGATAACAAGACAGGTCATACGGGATATAGGCTATGACCGGGCCAAATACGGCTTCGACTGCGACACCTGCGGCATAATCACCAACATAGACGAGCAGTCCGGGGACATCGCCCTGGGTGTGGACAAGGCCCTGGAGAACAAGACCGGGGAATTTGACCAGCTGCAAAACGGAGCAGGTGACCAGGGCATGATGTTCGGCTACGCCTGCAACGAGACTCCGGAACTGATGCCTTTGGCTATCTCTCTGGCCCATAAGCTGGCAAAGCGCCTGAGCGCCGTGAGAAAGTCCGGGGAGCTTAGCTATCTCCGGCCCGACGGCAAAACTCAGGTGACGATAGAATATGACGAGAACCGGCACCCCGTCCGGGTGGACACGGTGGTGATCTCCACTCAGCACGCCCCGGAGGCGGAGCTGGAACAGATACGCCGGGACATGATAGAGCGGGTGATAAAGCCCACTATTCCCGCCGGGCTTCTGGACGAGAATACCAAGTATCTGATAAATCCCACCGGCCGCTTTGTCATAGGCGGGCCCCAGGGAGATTCCGGCCTCACCGGGCGGAAGATAATCGTAGACACATACGGCGGCAGCGCCCCCCACGGGGGCGGAGCCTTCTCCGGCAAGGATCCCACCAAGGTGGACCGCTCCGCCGCCTATGCCGCCAGATATGTGGCTAAGAACGTGGTGGCTGCAGGCCTGGCCTCCCGCTGTCAGGTGGAGCTGGCCTATGCCATAGGCGTAGCCTCTCCCGTATCTGTGCTGGTGGAGACCTTCGGCACCGGCAAGGTAGCGGACGGTGAGCTGGAAAAAGCGGTGCTCAAGGTCTTCGACCTGCGCCCCAGCGCCATCATCCGGGATCTGGACCTGCGCCGTCCCATCTACCGGCAGCTGGCCGCCTACGGCCACATGGGCCGGGAGGATCTGGGCGTAAACTGGGAAAAGACCGACCGTACCCAGGCTCTGCTGGATGCTCTGGGAATATAAGGACAGTCCGGATAAATCGCACATATACAAGCAAGAGCCCTTCCGAGATTTCGGAAGGGCTTTCTCTTTACGTGGCGGGGCGGATGCTGTATACTCTAGGTGTAATATGGAAATTTCGGGAGGATTGCCCATGATAAGCCTTTGCAATGGATGGGAGTTCAGCTCCCAATGGAGCGAGGACTTTATGAGAGGTGAGGGGGCGGGAGAGCCGGTGCGCCTGCCCCACAATGTGAAGGAGCTGCCCCTGCACTACGCCGGGCCCGAAGACTACGAGGGCGTCTGGGGCTACCGGCGGAAGCTGGATATCCCGGAGTCCTGCCGGGGAAAGAAACTGTTTTTGCAGTTTGACGGAGCAGCCCACCAGGCCTGGGTCTATGTGAACGGACGCTTTGCCGGAGAACACCACTGCGGCTATACCGCCTTCCGCCTGGACATTACGGAGCTTGTAAACTTTGGCGGGGAGAACCTGGTGGCGGTAAAGCTGGACTCGAGAGAGGACGGCAGCATACCCCCCTTCGGCTTCGTTATCGACTATCTCACCTACGGCGGCCTTTACCGGGAGGTCTGGCTGGATGTGAGGGAGCAGAGCTATATTGAGGATATTTTCGTCACCACTCCCGGCCTGACCACTGCCAGGGTGAGAATGAAGGTGCAGGGAAACTGGGACAGACTTCGACTTGCCATAATGGACGGAGCGGAGGAACTGCTCAGCACCCTGGGAGGCACGGAGCAGCTGCTGAGTCTGCCCAAGGCGGAGCCCTGGGACATATTCTCCCCCAAGCTCTACACCCTGAGGGCGGAGCTGCTGGACAAAGAGGGAGAAGTGCTGGACACTCAGCAGGTCTCCTTCGGTTTCCGCACAGCGGAGTTTAAGGCCGAGGGCTTTTACCTCAACGGGAAAAAGACCTTTCTCCGGGGCCTCAACCGGCACCAGAGCTACCCTTATATAGGCTATGCCGCCCCGGAGAGTCTCCAGCGGGAGGACGCCAGGATACTGAAGCAGGAGCTCAAGTGCACTGCCGTGCGCACCTCCCACTATCCCCAGAGCCAATACTTCATAGATGAGTGCGACCGGCTGGGACTGCCGGTGTTCACCGAGCTGCCGGGCTGGCAGCACATCGGGGACGAAAGGTGGAAGGATCAGGCGGTGGAGAATCTGAGGGAGATGATACTCCAGTACCGCAACCACCCCAGTATAATCCTCTGGGGCGTGAGGATAAACGAGAGCGTGGATGACGATGAGTTCTACCGGCGCACCAACGCTCTGGCCCACGAGCTGGACGACAGCCGCCGGACCTCGGGAGTGCGCTACCTGGAAAAGAGCCATCTGCTGGAGGATGTATACGCTTACAACGACTTCTCTCACAACGGCCTGACTCCCGGAGCCAAGAAGAAAAAAGACGTCACTCCCGATATGAATAAGGCCCTTATAATCAGCGAACACAACGGCCACATGTTCCCCACCAAGAGCTTCGATCCCTGGGAGAAGCGCCAGGAGCATGCCCTGCGCCACGCCCGGGTCCAGTCGGCGGCGGCAGGGTCCGGGGAGCATGCCGGCTGCTTCGGCTGGTGCATGTTCGACTATGCCACCCATAAGGACTTCGGCTCCGGGGACCGCATCTGCTACCACGGTGTGCTGGACTCCTTCCGCAATCCGAAACTGGCGGCGGCGGTGTACTCCAGCCAGGGTGAGGAGCCGGTGCTGGAGCTGGGCTGCCCCATGGACATAGGGGACTACCCCGCCGGAAACGTGGGAAAGATATACGCCTTTACCAATGCGGAAGAAGTGGCCCTGTATAAAAACGACATGTACGTCACCAGCTTTACCAAGCGGGAGCAGGAGGGCCTGCGCTGCGGCCCGGTGCTGATAGACGACACTATAGGAGAACTCTTAAAGACCCAGGAGGGTTTTCCCGATAAGGAGGCGGAGCTTCTGCGCCGCTGTCTTATCTCCGCAGGCAGGCACGGCCTGGCCAATATGCCCGCATGCGACAAGGCCCGGATGCTCTGGTGCATGCTGCGCTACCGCTTAAGCATGGACGACGGCGTGAAGCTCTACGGCAAGTACGTGGGCAACTGGGGCGGGGAGGCTACACGATGGCGCTTCGACGGCAAAGTTGGGGGCAGGACGGTGATAAGCCGCACCCTCTGCCCGGGAAAGCAGCTGCATATTGAAGCTCGGTGCAGCCATACCCGGCTGAAGGAGAGGGACACTTACGACATGGCGGCAGTGCGGCTGCGGCTGCTGGACGAGTGGGGCAACATCGCCAGCTACGCCCAGCTGCCGGTGCATTTTAAACTCAGTGGGCCTCTGGAGCTGGCCGGGCCGGACTGGGCCACCGCTGAAGGCGGAATGACCGGCTGCTATGTTAAGACTATAGGCCGGGCCGGTGGGGCGGAGCTGAAGATATCCGTGCCGGGTCTGGAGCCTGTGAAAATAGGATTCGAGGTGGAAGCATGAAATTTGAATACATTGTCCGGCTGATAGACGGCAAGAGCCTGCGGGGCAGCCGGGAGCTGGAGCCGGGGGAAAACATTATAAAGCTCTCCCTGCCTGAGGGGGTGCTGGAAAAAGCCGCGGGCAGCCTGGAGCTTGAGCTGGAGGATGGGGAAAAGTTCTTCCTCAACGGCTACCAGACCTGGAGCTATTGCCCGGAGTACGACAAGAACAGCCGGATGATTCCCTGGAGAAAGCTGCCGGGCTTCATCGTGCGCCACTACGGCATAGACCGCTACGGGGACTACTACTTCATGGACTATCCTAAAAAGCGGGGCCTGGCCCACGGCTACAGCTACTGTTATTTCCGCCGGGGTGAGACTTACCGGCTCCTGGCCTCCCTGGATGAGAGGCCGGGCTACACCGTCTTCAAGTATGACAGCCGGGCGGGCCTGCTGGAGATAGAGCGGGATTGCGCCGGACTGAAAGTGGAAGGAGACTTCCCGGCCTTCAGTCTCTACTATGCTCAGGGCAGCGAGGAGGAGGTCTTTGACGGCTGGTTCAAGGCCCTGGGTATAGAGCCCAGAACAAAGGAAAAGCTCACCGGATATTCCAGCTGGTACAACCGCTATGAGAACATAGACCAGGAGAGCATACTCTCCGACCTGGAAGGCTGCTCCAAGGTACTGAAAGAGGGAGACCTTTTCCAGATAGACGACGGCTGGCAGCTGGGTGTGGGGGACTGGCAGGTGGACGAAAAGAAATTCCCCCGGGGCCTCAAGCCCGTTGTTGACGAGATACATGCCAAGGGCCTGAAGGCCGGGCTGTGGCTGGCTCCCTTCGGCTGCCGCAAGGGCGCAAAGCTCATGAAGGAGCACCCGGACTGGCTGCTCAAAGTGGAAGGGGAGCCCTGGCACTGCGGCTGCAACTGGGGAGGTTTTTACTCCCTGGATATAGACAAGCCGGAGGTCCTGGATTATTTGCGCCGGGTATTTGATACGGTACTGAATGACTGGGGCTTTGACCTGGTGAAGCTGGACTTCCTCTATGCTGCCGCCCCCTTTGGAAACAAGAGGGAAACCAGGGCCGGGAGAATGATACGGGCCATGGAGCTGCTGCGGGAATTTTGCGGAGATAAGCTTATTCTGGGCTGCGGCGTGCCCCTGATGCCCGCCTTGGGTCTGGTGGACTACTGCCGCATAAGCTGCGATGTTGGACTGGACTGGGACAATACCTGGATAATGCGCCATACCAATCTGGAACGGGTATCCACCAAGCAGGCTATAGAAAACGGCATCTTCCGCCGTCAGCTCAACGGCCGGGCCTTTCTCAGCGACCCCGATGTGTTCTTCCTGAGAGAGGACAATATCAAGCTGACGGACAGGGAGAAAAAGCTTCTGGCAGACTGCTGCAGCCTCTTCGGCGGAATGCTCCTCTGCTCCGACGACATGTCCAAATACTCTGAAGCGGCTCTGGAGCAGTACAGGCAGATGCTTAAAAACCGGAAGGCGGAGAATATCAGAGTCCTCTCCGACAGCGGCCTTGCCGTGGAATATGAGCTGGAGGGACAAAAGCACGGCTTCATACTGAAGTGATTTTACATATACTGGAAACCTTTTGGGCAGACCGGAATATTCCGGTCTGCCCAAAAGCATTTTATCCCATTCCTTTGTCAAATATGGACAATTCAACATTGATAAAGGGAAACTAATGTGGTATAATGTGCAGAAAACAGCAGCCAAAAAGGAGACATAACTTGGAGACCATCAGCCAAATCCTGGCAAGGGAGCTGGACAGACCCCAGAGCCATATTGATAATGTAATCGCCCTCCTGGACGAGGGAAACACCATACCATTCATCGCCCGCTACCGCAAAGAACTCCACGGAGCCATGGACGACACCAGCCTTCGCACCCTGGCGGAGAGACTGGAATACCTCCGGGGCCTTCAGCAGCGCCGGGAGACGGTGAAAAAAGCCATAGAGGAACAGGGCAAGCTTACGGAGGAACTCTCCCAGGCCATAGATGAGGCGGAGACACTGGCCGCTCTGGAGGACCTGTACCGGCCCTATAAGCAGAAACGCCGCACCCGTGCCACCGTGGCCAAGGAGAAGGGCCTGGAGCCCCTGGCTCAGCTCCTCTTTCAGCAGGGCAGAGACCTGCCCTCACCGGAGGAAGCTGCTGCTGATTATGTAAACCCGGAAAAGGGCGTGGAGACGGTGGAGGAGGCCCTGGCCGGGGCATCCGACATTATTGCCGAGATGATATCCGACGATGCGGCCATACGGGGGCTTTTGAGAGATTATATTGCCGCCAACGGGAGGCTGGTATCCGTGGCAGCCACGGAGGAGGACAGCGTCTACCGGCTGTATTATGACTTCAGCCAGAGCCTGAACCGTCTCCAGGGCCACCAGATACTGGCCGTCAACCGGGGAGAAAAGGAAGGCATACTGAAGGTCTCCGTGGAGGTGGACCGGGAGGCCGCTTTGCAGCGTCTGCGCCGGGCGGTGATCAAGCCGGGCAGCAGCGCCATGGCCTTTGTCCGTGCCGCTGCCGACGACGCCTATGACCGGCTCATCTTCCCTTCACTGGAGCGGGAGGCCAGGAGCAGCCTTACGGACACCGCCTGCGAAGGGGCAATAAAGATGTTTGCTTTGAACCTGAAGCCCCTGCTGATGCAGCGGCCGGTAAAGGGCAAAGTGACCATGGGTCTGGACCCGGGCTACCGCAACGGCTGCAAGGTGGCCGTGGTGGACGGCACCGGCAAGGTGCTGGACACCGCCGTGGTCTATCCCACTTTCTCCGCCGGGAAGAAGGCGGAGGCCATACGTACACTCTCCGCCCTGATTAAAAAGTACGGAGTGGAGCACATCGCCATAGGCAACGGTACCGCATCCCGGGAGACGGAGCAGATGACCGTTGAGATGCTCCATGAGCTGGGTGGCGGCCAAGCCTACGCCATAGTCAATGAGGCCGGGGCCTCGGTGTATTCCGCCTCCAAGCTGGCGGCGGAGGAGTTCCCGGATTACGATGTGAATCTGCGCTCGGCGGTATCCATAGCCCGCAGGCTCCAGGACCCCCTGGCGGAGCTGGTGAAGATAGAGCCCATGGCCATAGGCGTGGGCCAATACCAGCACGATATGCCCCAGGCCAAGCTGGAGGAGACTCTGGACGGCGTGGTGGAGGACTGCGTCAACGCCGTGGGCGTGGACATCAACACCGCTTCCCCGGCCCTGCTTCAGAGAGTTTCCGGCCTGAACAAGACCACCGCAAAGAACATCGTGGTCTACAGAGAGGAAAACGGCATCTTTACCAGCCGCAAGAGTATCACCAAGGTGCCGAAGCTGGGGCCCAAGGCCTTCCAGCAGTGCGCAGGATTTTTAAGAGTTCCGGAGAGCAAACAGGTGCTGGACAATACCGCCGTCCATCCCGAGAGCTATGCTGCCGCAGAAAAGCTCCTGAAGCTCTGCGGATACAGCCTGGAGGATGTGGCCGCCGGTAATATTGCCGGGCTGCCGGAGCGGCTGGAGAGCTACGGTGCAGCCAAAGCCGCAGAGGACTGCGGCGTGGGCGAGCCTACCCTCAGGGACATCGTTTCTGAGCTTTTGAAGCCGGGCCGTGACCCCAGGGACGAGCTGCCCCCGGTGCTGCTGCGCCGGGACGTGCTGGAGATAAAGGACCTGAAGCCGGGCATGGAGCTGACGGGCACCGTGCGGAATGTAACTGATTTCGGAGTTTTTGTGGACATCGGCGTCCATCAGGACGGTCTGGTCCATATCTCCCAGATAAGCGATAAATTCATCCGCCATCCCAGCGAGGTGCTGGCGGTTGGGGATATTGTAAAGGTAGTGGTGCTGGACGTGGAGGAGAAAAAGCGCCGCATATCTCTCTCAATAAAACAGGCGAAAGGTCGGTGACGCAAATGACAAAGGAAGAAATAAGGAATATCAGAATAGCTCAGCTGATAAATTACGGGATCTCCCGCTCCCTTATAGAACGGGAAGACAGATATTGGGCGCTGAACAATATTCTGGCAATGCTTGGCCTGGACAGCTTTCAGGCCCCCGAGGAGCTGCTTTTTGAGCCGCCTCTGGAGGAGATATTGAAGGGCCTGCTGGACGACGCGGAGGAGCGGGGAGTCATCCCCGGAGGCGTTACCAGCCGGGATCTGCTGGATTCCCGGCTTATGGGCATACTCACTCCCAGACCCTCTCAGGTCATTGAGAAGTTCTGGTACCAGTATAAGATCAGCCCCATGGTGGCCACTCAGTGGTACTATGACTTCAGCCGGTATACGGACTATATACGCAGCTACCGGGTGATAAAGGATATGAAGTGGGTGTCCAAGACCCAATACGGGGATATAGACATCACCATCAACCTATCCAAGCCGGAGAAGGACCCCCGGGCCATTGCAGCTGCCAAGCTCCAGAAAAGCTCCGGCTATCCCAAGTGCCTGCTGTGCCGTCAGGCGGAGGGCTATGCCGGACGTATGGACTACCCAGGCAGAGCCAACCACAGGATAATACCCCTGAAGCTCAACGGGGAGAATTTCTTCCTCCAGTATTCCCCCTATGTGTACTACAACGAGCACTGCATAGTCCTCAACGAAAAGCATGTGCCCATGAAGATAGACAAGAATACCTTCCTGCGCCTGCTGGACTTTGTGCGCCAGTTCCCCCACTACTTCCTGGGCAGCAATGCGGACCTGCCCATAGTGGGCGGCTCCATCCTCAGCCACGACCACTTCCAGGGCGGAAACTACTGCTTCGCCATGGAAAAGGCGGAGGTGGAGCACGAGCTCTCCTTCCCGGGCTTTGAGGATATAAAAGCGGGCATAGTGAAATGGCCAATGTCCGTGATCCGGCTGCGCTGCGCCGACAGCGGGCGCATAGCCCAGCTGGCGGACAATATTCTCGCCGCCTGGAGAGAGTACAGTGACGAGAGTGTGAACGTATTTGCCGAGACCGACGGGGAGCCCCATAACACCATCACCCCCATAGCCCGCCGCCGGGGCAAGGACTATGAGATGGACCTGGTGCTGCGCAACAATCTCACTACAGAGGAGCACCCTCTGGGCCTGTTCCACCCCCATGCGGAGCTGCACCATATAAAGAAGGAGAACATCGGGCTCATCGAGGTGATGGGTCTGGCAGTGCTGCCGGCAAGGCTCAAGGAGGAGCTGCGGGAGCTGGCGGAGCTGCTGAAGAACGGAGGAGACCTCTATGCCTCCGAGGCCACTGCGAAGCACGCCCCCTGGGCCGAGGAACTGAAAAAGCGCTACGACTTCACAAAAGAGGATGCGGACAAGATCCTGCGCCAGGAGGTGGGCGTGGTCTTCCAGCAGGTGCTGGAGCACGCCGGAGTCTTCAAGCGGGACGAACAGGGCCGCGCCGCCTTCCTGCGCTTTGTGGAGAGCGTGAAATAAGCAGAAAAGGAAAATCACATGACACTTGGCAAAAACTGGTACAAAAGCGACAGGGCCCGGCTGCTGTTTGCCATACTGCTGAATGTGGCCTTCCTGGCTGTGCTGCTGCTGTGCTTTGAAGTCCGGTTCGAAGAGAACGACGATCTGACCGTCCAGAAATATCTGGACGGCCAGACCGCCGTAAAGACCCCTTTTGTGGTCTATATCAACTATTTTTTGGCAAGGCTGCTGATATTGCTGTATAACATCAGCGGCAATGCCCTGCCCATCTTCTCTCTGCTGCAATATGCAATGCTGCTGCTGAGCTTTACAGGGCTGAGCTATATGCTTTTCAGACGTATGGAGCTGCTGCCTGCCGCTGCCGCCTCTCTGGGCATTCTCTGCTTTTTTGGAGCTGACAGCTACCTGGCCCTCACCTACACCAAGACTGCCGGTATAGCCACGGCAGGCGGTGTGAGCCTGATGCTGGCAGGAGCTATGGAAAAGGGCGGCGCAAAAAAATGGCTGCCCCTGGGACTTGGAGCCGTTCTGCTGCTTTTTGCCCTCATGATGCGGGACAAGGAGTTTGCAGCCTGTGCGGCTCTTATGGCGCCCCTGGGCCTGTGGGTCCTTGGGGAGCGGATGAGTTCAGCGCCTTCCGGCCGTCGGCTGAGGGAGGGGGGCCGCTTTCTGCTTCCCTTTGTGCTGACCATAGTTCTGGCTGCCGGACTCTTCTTGAGCAATGAGCTTATCTGGAACAACAGCGAGTACAGCGACTATAAGCAGTTCAATGCCCAACGAAGCCGTTTTGTGGACTATAACGTTCCGGAATACGAGGAGATGCCGGAGGCCTATGAGAGCTGTGGCATAGATAAGTACACCCGGGACATGTTTATGGATAACTGTTATGAGCGTTCCGTATGGACAGGGGAGACTTATGAGAAACTGTCCGATGCCCGGGACAGTCTGGTAAGCAAGCCCAGCCCCGGGGAATGCCTGGGGATGTTCCTTGACCACTGCCTTTCCGCTTTCTTCATTCAAAAGCCCATATACGGGCTCCTGGCAGCCCTTGTGCTGTGGCTGGCTTGGGGCAGGAGAAGGCTGAGGGACTTTGCGGGTCTGGGCCTGGCCTTTGCCCTCTTCGGATTACTGTACCTCTATCTTATACATCAGGGCCGCTACCTGGTGAACCGGACGGATGCAGGCTTTTTCTTTGCTCTGGCGGTGACGCTGCTGTGGCTCATAGACCCGCAGAAAGCCAGGGGTGACAAGGTGCTTTGCCTGGTGCTGATCCTGACTTGCCTGGGTCTGGGCTACCGCCAAAACCAAAATTACTGTTACTTCTATTCCGGCAATTACCTGGGGGATGACAGCGCCGAAAAGGCTGCAGTGGAAGCCCTTATAGATGATGAGCATTTCTTCATCGCCGAAGTGGACGCCCTTAACCTGAGATTGTATTCACCTCTGGAGACGGTGCCTGCGGGCTATGCCGACAGCATAGTCCTGATCGGTGACTGGTGCGAAAACCACCCAATGAACAATGCCGCCATGGCCGCCTATGGTATAGAGGAGCCCATGCGGGATCTGGTGGACAACGACAAAGCCTGCATAATCAGCCGGGACATCAGTACGCCTTTACAGTTTATTAGAGATAATTTTGCTCCCCAGGCCAAGGCGGAACTGCTGGAGCCTCTCAGCAGTGAGACGGGGCTGAACATTTACAAGATAACAAGCTGAGGACAGGACATGACTTTTATTGAAAAAATACGGGAAAAATGGTACAGGGACGGGAAAGCGAAACTGGCGGCAGCACTGCTGCTGAACGCCTTTTTTCTCCTGATTGTGCTCAGCTGCTTTACTCCCCGCTTTGAGACCAACGACGAGGTGCTCATGAGCAAGTTTGTGGATGGGCAGATGGCTGAGAAGAGCGCCTACATCCCGTTTATAAACATAGTCCTGGGCTTCTTCCTGAAGCTGGAATACAGCCTTTTGGGGGAAAGCCTGAACTGGTACAGTATATCCCAGTATGCCCTGATGTTCTGCGCTTTTTCCGCAATCACCTGGGTGCTGCTGCGCCGCTTCCGGCTGCTGCCCGCCCTGAGTATGGCGGCCATAGTACTGATGACCGTGGGCATGAACGCCTATCTCTATCCTTCCTTTTCCAAGGTCTGCGCCCTGGGCACGGCGGGAGGGCTCAGCCTCATGCTCTATGCCAAGGGCGGTGAGAGGCTTGAAAAGCTGCCCATTGCCCTGGGCTTTGTTTTAGCCCTTCTGGGCTATCTCTGGCGCTATGAGGAATTTTTCGGCGTGGCCGCCCTTATGGCACCGGTGGGACTTACGGCGATGCTGGGCATATGGAAAAGCTCCCGGGGTGAAGCGATTGGGCAAAAGTTTAAAAAGATATGGACCTATGCCCGCCCCTTCCTCCTGCTTCTGGCGGCAGTGCTGGTCCTTTACGGCTTTGACCGCTTCATGTGGACCCGGGGAGATTACAAGCAGTTTACCGAATTCAATTACACCCGCCATGTGCTTATGGACTATGCCGAGCTTCCGGATTACGATGAGATGCGGGAGGTATACGACTCTCTAGATATAGACGACAACGCCGTATACTTCCTTAAAAACTGGAACTTCTATGATACGGAGAAATTCTCCTTGGAGCAGATGGAGGCAGTGTTGGCGGCCAGGGATCTTTGGACCGAGCACAAGGGCCTTGGCGAGTGTCTGGGCGTATTTCTGGACGAAGCAATCCCGGGCCTGACAAAGACCCTGGCTTTTTATGCTCCGGCTCTGATGCTGATGCTGTGGCTCTCCTGCGGCTGCCGCAGCTGGCGCCACTGGATGGGCCTGCTGCTCAGCCTGGGCTTCTTCGGCATCATCTATATGCTGATGATATACCAGAACCGCTACCTGGCAAACCGCATGGACATGGGTCTGCTGCTGGCCCTGGCTCTGGCCATGAGCTTTTTCATGGACGAAAAAAAGCTGAGAGGGGACAGACTGCTGTGCTGCACTCTGGCAGCTGCGGCTGTTTTCATCGGACTCTATATGAACAAGAATGTCTGCCTCTACAGCGGCCAGTATGCAGTGGAGGATAAGAGCAGCCAGAAGGCTGCCGTGGAACTGCTGCTGGAGGATGAGGAGCATCTGTACCTCTGCAAGGTCTGGAGCATAGACCATGAGCTTTACGGACCCTTGGAGACAGCTCCGGCAGGCTATGCAGACAAAATAGTGCTGCTGGGGGGCTGGAGCCTTTACCATCCCAGCATAGAGCATGTGCTGGAGAGCTACGGTATAGAAAACCCCTATCCCGACATGATAGACAACCCCAGGGTCCTGCTCATCGACAAGGACATAGAGCGTACCGTGGAATACCTGCAAAAATACTATGAGCCCTCCGCCCGGGCGGAAAAGCTGGAGGAGCTCAGCGCAGAGACCGGCCTGGAGATATACAGGATGGTCAGCGAAGAGTAGTGCTCCAATGCGGCGGAAAGAGCAGGAGATGCCGAAGCTTTAAAGGGACCGAAGAGAAGAGAAAGCATATATAACTTAGAACAGCTGATACACTGATTTTACAGCACCCATGTTACCACACATATACAATCCAGGCCCTGGGACTTCCCAGGGCCTGGATTGTTCAGCTTATTATTGTTTTTTGTTTGTGGCTCAGGTGATTATCCGCCGGGCCTCATAGCCCCTTTCGGCGTAGTAGCCGGAGAGCTCGGAGATAATGACGCCGGTAGAGGAGTTTGCCGCATGGACAAACTTGTTATCCCCTATGTAGATGCCCACATGTCCGATGTAGCTGCCGCCGGAGTAGAAGCAGAGAATATCGCCGGGCTGTAGATCGGAGGGCTCCACATGAACGCCGTTCTGGGCCTGGTCGCAGGCCACACGGTTCAGAGTATAGCCAAAGTTCTTGTAGGTGTAGTACACCAGACCGGAGCAGTCAAAGCCGGTCTCCGGGGAGGCGCCGCCCCAACTGTAGTTGTAGCCCACAAACTGGAGGGCAAAGTCGGCAACCTGACGGCCTTCCACCGTTCCGCCGGCATCGGGGGAGACGGTGTTGGAATAGCTGCCTTCCTTCACATACTGGGAGTAGACATAGCCGGCCTGACCGTTGTAGATAACTGCGGTCCAGTCGCCGGTGGTGCCGGTAATGGTGACCACATTGCCGTAGAACAGCTCACAAAGTATCTGGGAGCCCATGGAGGCACCAGCGCGCATACGCACGTTGTTGCCGCTTATATAGCCCTGAGTCTGGGTGCTGCTGTCCAGGGGGGGCACGGTGGACTGGGGCACATCGGTGGACTCATCAGGATTTTCCAGGCTGGGAAGCTCCGTTCCGGCGCTGGTGCTGAGAGTTATGTACTGGGAGAAGACATAGCCGCTGACACCGTTTATGATGCAGGCGGACCATTCTCCGCTGGTACCTGTGACCGTTACCGCAGTGCCTTTGTTGTAGGTATCGATAATGGAATAGCTGGTGGATGGACCGGTGCGGAAGCGCACGGTATCACCGTTTATGTAGCCCGTCTGCTCCTGAGTGGGAACGGTGGAGGGAACGGGGACAGGGGTAGCTGTAGGCGCGGGGCTGGGAGTGACGGCAGTTCCGCCGTCCAGAGGAGGCAGATAATCGCCGGAAGAAGAGCCGCTGCCGGGAGTTTCCAGAGGAGCTTCAAGAAGCCCGTTGCCGTCCGGATAATTCGGGAAGATATCCACCTGGCCGCTGACGGTGCCGGAATAGCTGCCGGAGCTGACGTACTGGGAGAAGACGTAGCCGGACTGGCCGTCTATGGTGCAGGCAGTCCAGTCGCCCACAGTGCCGGTAATGGTCAGCGCCTTGCCCCGGTTATATTCGCCCAGAATGGCTGCGCTGTTTGCAGGGCCGCTGCGAAAACGCACATACATGGCGTTTATGTAACCGCTGCTGCCGCTTGGAATACTGTTCTGAGTGCCGCCTTGTATAGTGTTGCCCTGAACATTTCCAGAAATGCCTCCCAGCAGGCTTTCGTCCAGGTCACCGGAAAAGATATCTCCGCTGAGGGAGAGATAGGCGGCGGCCATATATCCGCTCTGGTTGCCGTAATCCACCGCATACCAGCTGCTGTTGGAGCAGTCAGTCACATTGACGCTGCTGCCTCCGGCCAGACAGTTGATGATCTTGTAGTTGGTTCCCGGGCCCGAACGCAGGTTTACCTCAGTGCCGGTGACCACTGCCGTATCCGCAAAAGCACTGGTGCCAAAGCAGAGACTCATAGCCAGGGCGGCAAAGAGGGTCCTAATGATATTCTTGCGCATTTGAAACAGATCCTTTTTTCTAGTTTATCTGGAGGAGAGCGCACGATCCAGCCAGACGACTGCCACATCCATGGCAGAATAGAGTCCGTCCTTCTCCGCCTTCTTGACGATGCGGTCTCTGGACTTGATACTGGCGTCGGTAAGCTGGAGCTGTACTGAGACCTTGGTGGCCACGTCCAAATCTTTTACCTTTTTGCTTTCCAGTATTTGCAGCATGATAATGTACTTATCAGCAAAGCTGCCGTAGTAAATGATATTGTCCTTTCTTTGGAAGGGATGACCCTTATACTCCAATGTTTTAGCCAATAAAAGCACCTCCAGTGGGTAAAAACCCGTAATCAAAATGTAACATATTGAACAAACTTTGTCAACAGAAAATTATGGTAAACCCTCATGCCTGAGGAATTTGCCCGAGTTTTTCTTCGCCGGGCGGAGAACTAAGCTCCGCCCGGCAGCGCAGTACTTACCAGATGAACATGTTGTCTCCGCCGCCGCCCAGGAACTGGTCGTTGGAGGAATTTCCGCTGGAGACACCGCCCCAGATGTCTCCGGTGTTGCCCCAGATATCTCCGGTGCCGCCCCAGTTGTTGGAATCGGTGGTGCCATCCCAGCTGCCGCCGAACTGATCACCACCGCCGATAATGGTACCGCCGGTATCGCCGCCGCCGATAATGGTGCCGCCCAAATCGGGATCGGTGGTGACGAAGTCATCCAGGTACGGGTCCTCCTCGTCGGTATATCCAAAGATGCCGGTGTTCTCTCCGCTGAGATAGGGGTAGGTGAAGGACTTCCAGGCCAAGCCGTCGTGGAGAGGAGACATGACCTTTTTCCACAGCTGGGCAGCCGGGTTGCCGCTGACATTGATGCGCTCCTGCTCGTCGTAGCCGGTCCACACGGCGGCCACATAGTAGGGAGTGCAGCCAACGAACCAGCGGTCCATATACTGGCCGGAAGTACCGGTCTTGCCCGCCACGGGGACGCTCCACAGGGCTGCCTCACTGCCGGTGCCGTTCTCCACTGCGTTTTGCAGCATATAGGTGAGGGTATAGGCGGTGTTGGGCTCAAAGGCCTGTATGGTGCGGGGGGTATTGTCAATGACGATGTTGCCCTCGCTGTCGGTGAGCATGGTATAGGTGCGGCTATAGGTAAAGATACCGTCATTCACCAGGGAGCAGTAGGCCTGGGCCATCTCACGGACGGTGCAGCCGTTGTAGAACTGACCTATGGCCATGGGGGCATAAGCGATATCGTGCTCCGGCACAAGACTGGTAAAGCCCAAATGGTTCACCAGATAGTCATAGGAGGTCTGAGGCCCCTGGGGCAGAATGTCCACTATCTGGGCCGCCACAGTGTTGATAGAGTATTGCAGAGCGGTGTATATGGTGACAAGACCCATGTAGCCGCCGCCGTCGTTGGCAGTCATCCAGTCGGTACCGTTGAGGGTGACGCTGGGGGAGTCCATGACGGTGGTCTCCGGGGTGATAAGGCCCAGGTCTATGGCCGGGCCGTAGGAGGCCAGAGGCTTGATGGAGGAGCCGGGGGGCCGCTTGGTACCGGTGGCCCGGTTCAGACCAAAGTTGATGGTCTTTTCTCCCACGCCGCCGCTGAGGCCCAGAATGCGCCCGTCATAGGGGTCCATGACCACGATTGAGCTTTGCAGCTGCTGGTCGCTGCCCCAGGTGTTGGGTATGGCCTCCAGGTCGGTATAAATGGCGTCTATATTGTTCTGCACGTTTATATCCAGACAGGTGTAGACGTTGTAGCCGCCGTTATACAGCAGGGTCTTGGCAGTGTCCTCACTGATGCCTTTAAGCTGCATCAGATCTTTTACCACGTCGTCAATAACAACTTCAGTGTAGTAGGAGTAGATAGTCTGGGAATATTCCTCCCCCGGTGTGCGGGTGAAGACCAGCTCCTCGGCCACTGCATCCTTGTACTGCTGGTAGTCGATATAGCCCTGCTCGTACATCTCCCGGAGGATGGTCTCCTGACGGTCCTTGTTGTTTTGCTCGTTATAGAAGGGGTCATAATAGGTGGGCAGGTTGGTGATACCCACGATGGCTGCGCTTTCGGCCAGAGTCAGATCCTTGGCATCCTTGCCGAAGTAGGTCTGAGCGGCCATCTGAACGCCGTAAGCGCCTTGCCCGAAGTAGACGGCGTTTAGATACCACTCCACTATCTCCTGCTTGTCGTAACGTTTTTCCAGCTCCAGAGCTCCAAAGATCTCCGAGAGCTTGCGCTGAATCGTAACGTCATCCTTGCCGGTGAGGTTCTTTATAAGCTGCTGGGTAATGGTGGAGCCGCCGTAGCTGGTGTCCATCTTGGCGAACATGGTAACAAAGGCGCCGGCGGTACGGTACCAGTCCACGCCCTTATGCTCATAAAAGCGCTTGTCCTCAATGGCTACCAGGGCCTTCTCCAGGTACCAGGGCAGATCCTCATAGTCCACCCATACCCGCTTCTCTTTGCCGGAGAGGGTGGCCAGCTCCCGCCATTCCCCGCTGGCGTCCTGATACCAGAGAGTGCTGGACTCGTTGAGCTTCATGTCTTCCAGGGACAGATCGAAGCTGGGAACCAGGCAGGTCTTTACATAGTAGGCAAAGACGCAGGTAAACATCATCCCCGCCACCAGGAAGATAAGCAGTATGGTGCCGATCACCTTCAAGACTGCGCCGATGGAGCCGGAGATAACATCGCCGGTGACATTGGCGGCTTTTTTTATCATTTGCCTTTTCGTTTTCGGCTTCTGGGGTTCAGGGCTTTTCTTTTCGCTGTCCTGAACATCAGGGCTTTTTTTGCTCATTAAAAAAAGGCGCCTCCTTTTCGGTAAACTGTGTTTAAAGCGCAGGGCGCGGGAATGAAATCATGTCAATACATTCTGCCATTATATCACAGCTTTCCGCCCATCGGTAGAGAAAATGTAAATTTTTCTTTAGAAAGCGCCCGGCTACCCATAGTATAGCCAGTATTTCAGGAAATTAGCGTATATTTTTTGCAGCCGGGAGAGATACTATTTTCGTAAATAAAAGAAGACAAAACTCCTGGAAAGGGGGAACTTAAATGGGCCTTAAACTTAGAATTGCTCTGATGGGCTGCCTGATAGCAGCCGCGGCATTTACCGCTGCGGAGGCCTACAGGAGCATAGTCCCGAAGGGAAGCGACATTCCCCAGGAGGTGTATGCCCAGTTCCTGGGACAGGAAGAGGAGGCGGAGTATTTCCTGCGTCCCTGCCAGGGCTATGTGGCGGTGTATGAGGGAAAGCGGGACAAGACCCCGTTGTCCGTTACAGATATAGAATTAAACAACCTGAGGGGTACGGACAGAGCCTTGGTGCAGCAGGGCATCCCGGTGGGAGACCGGCGGGAGCTGCTGGCGCTGCTGGAAGACCTGGGTTCGTAAAAAGCTGAGGCCGGCAGCCGGAGCAGTTTAAATAAGGTTTACAAATTTTATTGCCCATGGTGTTGATTTATCCTGCAATATGGTATACAATAAAACCATCAAAGCAGAATGGAGAACATTATGAGCGAAGAATTTGGCAGCGACTTCATCACCATCGTGGACGACGACGGGACCGAGTTCGAGCTGGAAGTGCTGGATACCATGGATTACAAGGGCCAGACCTTTGTGGCCTTCCTCCCTGCGGACATGGATGAGCAGGACCCGGATTACGGCATCGTTATCCTCCGCTCCGTCCTGGATGAAAACGGCGATGAGCTCTTTGAATCCATCGATGATGACGACGAGCTGCAGGATGTGTATGAGCATTTTTCACTTATCCTCTTTGACGACGAAGAGGAGTAAAAAGTTTCCTGTAATCAAAAGGGCTTTGTCTGCATAGGATGAATTGCCCCCAGGGAAAACAAAAATATAATTCCTGCTGTGTGCGTGTTGCCTTTTTAGGCTTTTTGGCCCATTAAACCCACATCTCTTATAAGGGATGCCGATTTGAATCTGCGGATTGCAGGCCTCCCGGCCTACAAAAGCTGGATGTTGGAAGCAGTGAAACAGAACTTAGGCGACCCACCTGCTCTTATGTGCAGGTTATAATTGGGCCGGCACGGCATTTGCGGGGTACTCTCCGGAGCTCAGCTCCGGGGAGTTTTTTGTTTGAATATGCTCCGGTTCAACATTGACCAGACAGATTGAAACATAAGTTTCCCCCGGTTCCTGGACTTGGGAACCGGGGGAAAAATATTCAGCCCGCCTGAGGCAGTTCTATGCTCTCCACATCATTGAAGCCGGTGATATCTACGGTTGTGGGGAGGCTCTTTATATCCAGCTGTGATACGAGGGGAGTGTCGGAATTTTCCAGAATGTACTGGAGCAGGGAGGCAAGATCCCCACTGAGGCGCACCGGGCTTCCCTCGTCCTCAGCGATCCAGATGGTCAGCACCAGATCTTCAATGGAGCTGCCGCCTTCGGAATCGGCTGCACCCAGGGCGTCCATGAGCAGGGTGCCGGGGATCTTAAGAATGAAGGGGCGGCAGAGCACGCCGTTCACGGTCTCACTGTCTCCGATGCTCAGGGCCTCCGGATCGTCCTGCAGGAGAGTCAGCACCGTCTCCACATCCAGGCTTCCCCCCTCCCCGCTGCTTTGGGACAGGGGCAGACTGGAGCTGAACCACAGGGCATCCTCTTGGCTGCCCAGCCCGACGCGCATACAGAGCGCCCCGTCCTGAGTAAAGAGGTAGACCGGAATCTCCAGAGTTCCCAGCTTGCCCATGTCTATCTTCATGTCCATGTACAAGGTGCCGGGGTCGATGATACAGCGGCAGTCGCCCTCCACCTTGGCTTTAAGAGGGATTGAGGCCAGCTGGGCATCCGGCTCAGCTTCCACGGTGAAGCTGAGGCTGTCCATGTCGGCGATCTGGCGATAGGCCCGCTTCACGATAAGCATTTCGCTCAGCCCCATGCTGCATGCACTGAGGCAGAGTATCAGCATAAGGGCACAGAACAGGGCGGCGGCCTTGGTCAAGTATTTCTTCATTAAGTTCATCCTTCCCATCAAAATTTTTCCTTTAGTTTTCAGACGAAGACAGGGCCCTGCTTGTTCCGGCTTTGGCTGCCTGCGCCCGGATTTCTTTACAGTATACAGTATATTAAAACAGGCTGAGGAATTTTCCTCAGCCTGTATAGACTGTCAAAAAAATATACTTTTATCCAAAATAATAGAGCAGCGGGGGAGCGCGAGGGGGCAAGGCCCGCCTCGCGTTTTAATAATCCGACACAGGAAAACCTTGAAAATCAAGGCTTTTCGGGCGCAGCAGCATTTTGCCATAGGCAAAATGCTTGGCGGGAGAAGCTTGTCAAAAAAGCCTGTAAGGACTTTTTTTGACAAGCTGAACAGGCTGAGGAATTTTCCTCAGCCTGTTTTATATTTTATGTAATTTTTGCCGGAAAGATGGAAAAGACTTACACCACGCCCTGAGCCATCATGGCCTCGGCCACCTTCAGGAAACCGGCAATGTTTGCGCCCACCATCAGGTCGCCGGGCTTGCCGCATTTGACGGAGGCGTCATAGCAGGCCTTGTAGATGTTTTTCATGATGCCCTGGAGCTTTTCGTCCACCTCTTCAAAGCTCCAGCTCAGACGCATGGAGTTCTGGCTCATCTCCAGACCGGAGGTAGCCACGCCGCCGGCGTTGGAGGCCTTGCCGGGAGAGTAGAGCAGCCCGCTGCCCTGGACCAGGGCGATGGCCTCGGGAGTCAGAGGCATGTTGGCTCCCTCGAAGACGCCCATGCAGCCGTTGGCGATAAGGGCCTTGGCCCCCTCGGCGTCCATCTCATTCTGGGAGGCGCAGGGGAGAGCAATGTCGCACTTTACATTCCAGATGTTGCGGAAGCCTTCCACGTATTCAGAGCCGGGGACTTCGTCGGCATAGACGCTTATGCGGGCCCGGCGTTTCTGCTTTATGTCGAAGAGTTTCTTCAGGTCTATGCCCTTGGGGTCGTAGACATAGCCCTGGGAGTCGCTCATGGCAACCACCTTGCCGCCCAGCTGGGTGCACTTCTCGGCGGCGTACTGTGCCACGTTGCCGGAGCCGGAGACCACAACGGTCTTGCCCTCAAAGCTGTCGTTCTTCAGGTGGCGCAGGGCCTCGGCGGCATAGTAGCAAAGACCGTAGCCGGTGGCCTGGGTGCGGGCCAGAGAACCTCCGAAGGTGAGGCCCTTGCCGGTGATGACGCCGCCTTCAAAGCGGTCCACTATGCGCTTATACTGGCCGAACATGTAGGCCACTTCCCGGCCGCCTACGCCGATGTCTCCGGCGGGGGTGTCGGTAAACTGGCCGATGTGGCGGTAGAGCTCAGTCATAAAGCTCTGGCAGAAGCGCATGACCTCTCCGTCGCTCTTGCCCTTGGGGTCGAAGTCGGAGCCGCCCTTGCCGCCGCCCATGGGCAGAGTGGTGAGGGAGTTTTTCAGCACCTGCTCAAAGCCCAGGAATTTGATGACTGAGAGATTGACGGAGGGATGGAAACGAAGGCCGCCCTTGTAGGGGCCGATGGCGGAGTTATACTGGACGCGGTAGCCCCGGTTGACCCGGGTACGGCCGCTGTCATCTACCCAGGGGACCCGGAACTCGATGACCCTCTCCGGCTCCACAAAACGCTCCAGCAGACCGGCGGCCTCCCACTCGGGATGCTGATCCACTACCAGCTCCAGGGACTCGAACACTTCCCTGACAGCCTGGAGGAATTCCGGCTCATGGGCGTCTCTGCGTTCCACTTCTGCGTAGACCCGATTCAGATACTCGCTTTTGAACATGACACAACCTCCTCTGAAATATTTATAAATTTCCCGCAGGATTTTACTGACGTTTTGAGACCCCGGCGGAACCGGGAATACGGGGTGCCGCCGGGGTTTGGCTTACTTAAGCTTTTCCAGATCCTTTAAAAACAGGGAATTCTCTGCATCGGAGGGTATGAGGAAGCCGGTGCGGGGAGAGACCGTAAAGGCTTCCACCGCCGGACCGTCCATCAGGCAGGAACGTTTAAACTGCTGGGAGAAATAACGCTTGCAGTAGCTGGTGAGCCAGCGCACAAGCTCCTCATCGGTAAAGTCCTTGCCATAGGCCAGCTTTGCCAGCCGGAATGTTTTCTCCGGGGAGAAGCCCCGGATCATTATCATGTGAGTAAAGAAGTCCTGGAGACTGTAGGAGCCCACGGCTTCCTCGCTCTTCTGCTCTATCTGGTCGTCGTGGATGGGCAGCAGCTCCGGGGTGACCGGGCAGTCCAGCACGTCGTAGAGGGCGGCCTTCAGCACCTTGTTTTCGGTCCCGTCGGCCACGTAGCGGACATTTGCCCGCACCTGGGTCTTGGTGAGACCCAGATTCACGTCGTACATGCTGGTGTGGTCTCCATTGTAAGTGCACCAGCCGTCCACAAACTCGCTGAGATCTTCGGTACCTACATCCAGACCGTTTATCTTGTTGGCAATGTCCATGAGCACCTGGGTGCGCTCCCGGGCCTGGGCATTCTCGTAAGCCACGGAGTAGTCGTCATAGGCGTGGCCGATGTCGTCAAAGTGCTGGTATACGGCTTTGCTTATGTCTATCACCCGCACTTCGCAGCCCAGCTGCTCGGCCACAACAATGGCGTTGGACTTGGTGCGGGAGGAGGTGCCGAAGCAGGGCATGGTGCAGGCCACCACGTTCTGAGAGGGCAGGCCCAATTTCTTCACTGCCATGGAGCTTACTATGACTGCCAGAGTGGAATCCACACCGCCGGAGATACCCACGACGCAGTGGTCAAGATGGGCGTACTCCATGCGCTTTACCAGACCGGAGACCTGAATATCCAGCATGCGCCGGCAGTATTCAGGCAGCTTTGCGGTGTCTGCGGGAAGATGGGGGTGTTTTGGAATACTGCGGCTTAGCTGAGTGACTTCCTCTTTTACACCCCAGGGGCAGATGATAT
>CALWYF010000006.1 GCA_944385705.1 uncultured Oscillospiraceae bacterium
AAAGCACTTCGTGAAGATGTTCGGCAAGGGCAATGAAGACGTGATGGTGGTCTCCCCCGATGTGGGCAGCACCGCCCGCGCCAGAGCCTTCTCCATGAAGCTGGGCACCAACATGGCCATCGTGGACAAGCGCCGGGAACGGGCCAATCAGTCCGAAGTCATGAACATCATAGGCAACGTGGAGGGTAAGATCTGCGTGCTGCTGGACGATATCGTGGACACCGCCGGCTCCCTCTGCGGCGCCGCCAAGGCCATCAAGGAGCTGGGCGGGGCCAAGCAGGTCTATGCCTGCGCCACCCACGGCGTGCTCTCCGGCTCCGCCATAGAGCGGATAAACGACAGCTGCATCCAGGAGCTGCTGCTGCTGGACACCATCCCCTACCCCTCCGGCCAGCCCAAGTGCGACAAGATCCGCTATCTGTCCACCGCCGCCGTCTTTGCCGAGGCCATACGCCGCATTTACGAGGAAGTTTCCATCTCCAACCTCTTTGAGTGATCCGGCCTCCCCCCTTTCCGGGGGACGCCTTTATTCTCTGCCGCTCAGGCGGCATTCAGGTGAAGCACAAATGTTTTTAAAAAAAAGCGGGGGCGTGAGCTGGCTCATAGTGTTCCTGGGAAATCCCGGGCCCCGCTATGAATTCACACGCCATAACGCAGGCTTCATGGCCGCCGAGGCCATGGCCAGGGAAAAAAATCTGAGCATAAACAAACTCCGCTTCAAGGCCCTTACGGCCCCCTGCACAATAGGGGACCAGTCCGTGCTGCTGATGAAGCCCCAGACCTTTATGAATCTGTCCGGGGAGGCAGTGCGTCAGGCCGCCGACTTCTATAAAATTGCACCGGAACATATAATCGTCATCTCCGATGAGATAAGCCTGCCCATAGGCAAGCTCCGCATCCGCACCAAAGGCTCCGCAGGAGGACACAACGGCCTTAAGAACATTATAGCCCAGCTGGGTACCCAGGACTTCCCCCGCATACGCATAGGCGTGGGAGCCCCGCCTCACCCGGACTACGACATGGCCGATTGGGTGCTCTCCAGCTTTAAAAACCAGGACGCCGAAGACATGAAGGCCGCTGCGGCAAGAGCCGCCCAGGCCGCCGAGTGCTACATTATCCAGGGGCCGGATCGGGCCATGAACCTTTTCAATTAGTTATTTACGGCTCCCCGCCCGGTCGGGGGGCCGGAAGATAAAGTACGAAGGAGGAGACCGCTTATGAAGAAAAACTGCATAGCTATGCTGCTTGCTGGCGGTCAGGGCTCAAGGTTATATGCACTGACTCAAAAAGTGGCAAAACCCAGCGTTCCCTTTGGCGGAAAGTACCGCATAATCGACTTCCCTCTCTCCAACTGCGCAAACTCCGGGATCGACACCGTAGGTGTGCTGACCCAGTACCGTCCCCTTCAGCTTAACAGCTACATAGGCAACGGCCAGCCCTGGGACCTGGACCCGGCGGACGGCGGCGTCTACATCCTGCCCCCCTACCAGAGCGCCGGTGAAAAAGGCTCCTGGTTCTCCGGCACTGCCAACGCCATTTACCAGAATATCGGCTTTATCGAGGCTTACGACCCGGACAACGTGCTCATCCTCTCCGGCGACCACATCTACAAGATGGACTATTCCGACATGCTCCGGGAGCACATTGAGCGCGAAGCCGCCTGCACCATCTCCGTGCTTCAGGTCTCCATGGAGGAGGCAACCCGCTTCGGCATAATGAACCTGGGTGAAGACGGATACGTAAATCAGTTTGAGGAAAAGCCCAAGCAGCCCAAGAGCGATCTGGCCTCCATGGGCATATACATATTCAACTGGAAGAAGCTGAGGGAGTACCTCATCGCCGATGAGAACGACCCCAACTCCTCCAAGGACTTCGGCAAGAACATCATACCCAACATGCTCGCCGCCGGCGAGAAGCTCTGGCCCTACCGCTTCAAGGGCTACTGGAGAGATGTGGGCACCATCACCAGCCTCTGGGATGCCAACATGGATATGCTCTCCCCCGACCTTATAAACCTGTACGACCCCTCCTGGCCCATCAGCTCCAGGAGCCCCGTCTGCCCGCCTCACTATGCCGGTGAGTCGGCGGAAATAATCCACTCCATCGTTACCGAGGGCTGCGAAGTCAACGGCCATGTGGAAAATTCCGTGCTCTCTCCCAATGTCATCATAGGCCAGGGCGCCACCGTAAACTACAGCGTGCTCATGCCCGGCGCCGTGGTGGAGAACGGAGCCATTGTGGAGTACGCCATCGTGGGCGAAAATACCGTCGTTCATTCCGGCGCCCATGTGGGAGCCGCCCCTGACGGCACCGACGCCTGGGGCGTGGCCACCTGCGGACCGGATATAGAGATCAGGAGCGGAGCGGCCGTGCCCTCCGGAGCCATGATCTACACCGGGGAGGAGGTTTAAGCAATGAAGGATTTCCATGGAATTATCTTTGCCTACAGCGCTGCCCCTGAACTGAGAGACCTGGTAGGTGCGCGCACCGCCGCCTCTCTGCCCTTCTGCGGCAGATACAGACTCATCGACTTTGCCCTGTCTTCCATGCGCAACGCCGGCATCCTGGATGTGGGCATAATCATGCAGAGAGATTACCAGTCCCTGCTGGACCACATCGGCTCCGGCAAAGCCTGGGACATGAGCCGCCGCACAGGCGGTCTGCGTATGCTGCCCCCCTTCGGCCTGCCTGAATACCACACCGGCAACTACACCGGCACCATCGAAGCTCTCAACGCCGTGGCCACCTATATCCGGGATATCCCCCAGAAGTACCTGGTGCTGCTGCTGGGCAACATGTGCGCCAACATCGACCTGCTGCCGCCCATGCGCCAGCACCGCCGCTCCGGAGCGGAGATAACCGCCATCTGCGCCGACCATAACCCCCCTGACAGCCACCACCGCTACGTGGTGGGAGAGGACGGCCTGGTAAAGCAGATACTCTTTGACCGCACCGGCGAGGGCGAGGGCCTGCCCTCCCTGGAGGGCTACATCATCAATAAGGACACCCTGCTGAAGATGATGGACCAGTGCAAAGCCCGCAACCAGTACAGCTTCCACAAAAACGCCGTGGCCGCTTTCCTGGCCGAGGGCGGCAAGATGGATACCTATGTCCATCCCGGCTATGCCGTGGCTATCCGCAGTGTGGAGGCATATTATCAGGCAAGTATGGATATGCTTAAAACCGAGTACCGCCGTCAGATGTTCCCGGCGGACCGCCCCGTACGCACCAAGGCTCACGAGGAGGTCAGCACCTATTACGGTGAGGCCGCCGTCTCCCGCAACAGCCTTGTGGCCGACAACTGCAAAATCGAGGGCAGCATCGAAAACTGCATAATCTTCTCCGGCGCCAGAATCGAAAAGGGCGCCAGGCTCCGCAACTGCATCGTCATGCGCGGCGGCATAGTTGGAGCAAACGCAGATCTTGACTACGTCATCGCCGACAAGTACTGCTCCTTCTCCGCCGGCACCGTTCTCACAGGGAACTCCAGGCTGCCCATAGTGGTGCCCAAGGGCGTAAGCATCTGAGGAACCTAAACAATTATTTTTGCAGAATTCCCGGTGCGGCAGCTCAGTCTCGCCGCACCGGAATTTTGATATTTTACCAAAAGACCGGCTGGCGCCTCTCGGCGCTTCCCGGCCCAATATGGAGGAAAGAAACTGATGACCAACCAAATTTCCCGCGACGAAGTGCGCAGCGCCATTGAGGATAAGCTCTGCGCCCATTTCGGAGTGGCCAGTGAGCTTGCAACCGACGCCCAGATTTTCCAGGCGACCGCCATCGTTATAAGAGAGCTGATGAGCCGCCTGCTCACGGCTGAAAACCCCAAGCACGCCACCAAGGAAGTCCACTACATGTCCATGGAATTTCTCATGGGCCGCAGCCTTATGAAGAACGCCTACAACCTGGGTATATCTCAGGCCGTCATCGGCGCTCTGGAGGATATGGGCCGCAACGCAACCGATATCTTTGAGGAAGAGCCGGACGCAGGTCTGGGCAACGGCGGCCTCGGCCGTCTCGCCGCCTGCTACATGGACTCCATTGCAACCGAAGGCCTGGAAGGCACCGGTTACTCAATCTGCTATGAACTGGGTATGTTCAAGCAGAAGCTGGTGAACGGCAAGCAGACTGAGGTGGCCGACGACTGGCGTATCAGCGCCGAGAGCTGGCTGGTGCCCCATTACGAGGACGCCGTGGAGGTCCGCTTCGGCGGCCAGATAGAGGCCCATTGGGACAGCCTGGGCCACTACCACGCCGAGCACCGCAACTACGACGCAGTAATTGCAGTGCCCCGGGATATGCTCATTGCCGGCTACGGCGGACGGGAGATCAACAAGCTGCGCCTTTGGGACGCCAAGAGCACCAACTCTCTGGACATGTACCTCTTCTCCGAGGGCAAATACGTAAAGAGCATGGAGCAGCGCACCATGGCCGAGGTCATCACCAAGGTCCTGTACCCCGCCGACGACCACATGGAGGGCAAGTCCCTGCGCCTTAAGCAGCAGTACTTCTTCGTCTCCGCTACCGCCCAGGATATAGTCCGCAAGCACATCGCCAAGTGGGGAGACATCCGCAGCTTTGCCCAGCACCACACCATCCAGATCAACGACACCCATCCCACCCTTATCATACCCGAGCTGATGCGCATTTTCATGGACCAGTACCAGCTGGGCTGGGACGAAGCCTGGGAAATGGTCAAGGGCAGCGTGGCCTACACCAACCACACCGTCATGGCCGAAGCCCTGGAGAAATGGCCTCAGGGTCTGGTGCAGCAGCTGCTGCCCCGCCTCTGGGAGATCATGTGCGAGATAAACCGCCGCTGGTGCGACTACCTCATCAAATGCTTCGGCAGCAATGAAAAGGTAGGCCGCAACATGATAATCAGCGACGGCCAGGTCCACATGGCCAATATGTGCCTTGCCGCCTGCTACAAGATCAACGGCGTGTCCCGGCTTCACGGCGAGATCCTGAAAAACGACCTGTTCAAGGACATTTACTCCCTGACCCCCGAGCGCTTCACTCACGTAACCAACGGCATCGACCACCGCCGCTGGCTCAGCCAGATAAACCCCGGCCTCCACAAGCTCATCGTGGAGCTTCTGGGAGGGGACGACTACCTCCTCAAGCCCGAAGAGCTCATCAAGTTCATGGACTTTGCCAATGACAGCCGGGTCCGGGAGCAGGTCAACAAGATAAAGAAAGAGAATAAGGACAGCTTCGCCCGCTTCGCCATG
The DNA here is from genome assembly GCA_944385705.1 of uncultured Oscillospiraceae bacterium. GTDB lineage: Bacteria > Bacillota > Clostridia > Oscillospirales > Oscillospiraceae > Limivicinus. Next base: position 5,235 of record CALWYF010000006.1, read on the forward strand.
AGAAACGACGGCTTCGTGCTCAACACCGACGCCATCATGGACGTTCAGGTAAAGCGTCTGCACGAGTACAAGCGCCAGCTGCTGTGCGCCATGAGCATAGCCAGCCTCCAGATGCAGCTCCACGACAACCCCAACATGGACTTTGTGCCCCGGAGCTTCGTCTTCGGCGCCAAGTCCGCCGCAGGATACAAGACCGCCAAGCGCATCATAGAGCTGCTGCTGTCCATGGCCGACGATATAAACAACGACCCCGTATGCAAGGATAAGCTCCAGGTCTACTTTGTGGAGAACTACCGGGTAAGCGCCGCCGAGGCCATCATGCCCGCCGCCCAGGTCTCCGAGCAGATCTCCACCGCCGGCAAGGAGGCCTCCGGTACCGGCTGCATGAAGCTGATGATGAACGGCGCAGTGACCATAGGTACCCTGGACGGCGCCAATGTGGAGATGTACGAGCGTCTGGGTGACGAGAACATGTTTCTCTTCGGCCTGCACACCGACGAGATAGCCAATTGGCGCCGCAGCGGCTACGATCCCGCAGGCCTGGCCCAGAGAGACGGGGAGATCATGCGCATCATGTCCCGCTTCCGTCAGGGCTTTGCCGACGGCAAGAGCTACTCCGACCTGGTTTCCAGCCTCCTCTACGGCGGGGACCAGTACATGCTCATCGCCGACTACCGTGCCTATGCCGACTGCCAGAAGCGTATGTACGAGCGTATAAAGGACGAGGGAGAGAGAGCCCGCCTGTCCATAGTGAACACTGCCCAGAGCGGAGTGTTCGCCGCCGACCGGGCTATCGCCGAGTACGCAAAGGATATATGGAAGATAAAATAAGGCCTCAAACCAACAGTGTTGGTGCCGCCGTGGTTTTCGGCGGCATCAACATGGACATATGGGGCCGGCCGGCGGGAGTCCTTGTGCCCAAGGACTCCAACCCCGGCACCGTCTCCCTGCGCCCCGGAGGGGTGGGGAGGAACATCGCCCACGACCTGCGGCTGCTGGGGCTGGAGGTCAGTCTTGTGGCGGCCATCGGCGGCGATATATACGCCACAGCCATAAGCGAGAGCTGTCTTGCCCTGGGCATAGACCTGAGCCACGCTCCCGTCTTTCCCCAGCTGCGCAGCTCCACCTACCTCTACATCAGCGACGAGAGAGGGGAAATGCAGCTGGCAGTCAGCGACATGGACATCTGCTCCGCCCTTACGGCGGATTACGCCGCCTCCGTTTTACCCAAGCTCCGGGCCGACGCTCTGGTGCTGGACACCAATCTCCCCAAGGAGACCATCCATTACATATGCAATAACAGCAGCATGCCCGTATATGCCGACCCGGTTTCCACCGCCAAGGCGGTGAAGCTTCTGCCGGTGCTCCACCGGCTTTACGCCATAAAGCCCAACGTCCTGGAGGCGGAGGCCCTCACCGGAGAGCATGACCCCAGAAGGGCCGCCCTGGCTCTGGTGGAGAGAGGAGTGAAGCGGGTGTTTATCAGCCTGGGATGCCAGGGTATGATAGCCGCCGACGAAAAGGAGCTGCTGCATCTGCCGATACATGCCACCCGGCTGGTAAATGTCACCGGCGCGGGAGACGCCGCCACCGCTGCCATAGTGCTCTCGGGAATAAAGGGCCTGAGTCTGCGGGAGACGGCGGAACTGGCTCTTAGAGCCGGCGCTGTTACCTGCGGCAGCGAGAGCCCCAACGCAGAGGAACTTAGAGAAATTCTGAAAACACTTTAAGAACGGAGGAAATTCCATGGAAACCGGCGGTAGGAAATTCAGCTTTTCAGGCCTGCTTTTTGCCCTGCTGCTGGCCCTGGAACTCAGCTTCGTAACCGATATGCTCACCACCCGGGCAGTGTCCAATCTTCCGGCCCTTGCCCTGGCTCTGGTTTTTGCCTTGAGCTTTTTGGCCTTTGCGGTTTTAAGCCAGCTGAAAAAAGGCCTGGTAAAGTGGCTGTTTATCCTCTTTACCGCCGTGGTGCTGCTGCTCAGCGCCGCTTTGTACTTTCTTTGGCTCAACACCTGCAAAACCGGGGTATACCGGGACGCGGACAAGGCAAAGGCCCAAGTCTTCGGCGGAAAGAAGGTCATGGTCATCGTCCCCCATGAGGACGATGAGCTGAATCTTGCCGGCGGCGTGCTGGAGCAGTATATAAAATACGGCAGCGACGTGTACGTGGTCTACGTATTCAACGGCGATATGAACGGCGACGGAGTTGCCCGCATCACCGAGGCCGACACTGCCATGACGGCCATAGGCATCCCGGCGGAGAATCTGATCTTCCTGGGCTACGGAGACCAGCTGAATCTGGACGGCACTCCCATATATCTCTGTCCGGAAGACCAGGTGCTCACTTCCGCCGCCGGCTTCAGCAGTACCTACGGGACCGACAGGCACCCGCCCTTCAATCCCGGCGCCGCCTACTCCCGGGGCAATCTCTATGAGGATATCCGCACCGTGCTGCTGCGCTACACCCCCGATGTGGTCCTGTGTACCGACAGCGATGAGCACATCGACCATCAGACCGTGGCCATGTTCTTCGAGCAGGCCATGGGCGAGGTGCTGAAGGCCCGGCCAAGCTATGAGCCGATAATACTTCGGGGCTTTGCCTACAGCACGGCCTATGATGCGCCTCACGATTACTATGCCCTCAATGCCCTGTCCACGGTGCAGCCAGGAAACCGGGACTTCATCACCGACGGCGGCAGCAATATATATAACTGGGCGGACAGGCTCCGTCTGCCGGTATATCCCGGCATCCTGTCCCGCTCTATATTCAGCAGCTCCGGCTACGCCATGGCGGAGTGCTATGCCAGCCAGAACGCCGCCGCCCACGCCGACGGGATCGTCAATTCCGACAAGGTCTTCTGGCTCAGGGAGAGCGGTTCCATCAGCTATGAGGCGGAGTTCTGGGTCAGCTCCGGGGAGGCTTCGGTCCTGAATGACTTCATCCTCTCCCAGCACACCCAGGCCCACAGCGACCCGGGCTATTCCGACAACACCTGGGTGCCCTCCGCTGACGACGGGGAGAAACGGGTGATAATAAAATTCGATGAACCCACCCTTCTCAGCCGGGTGGTGCTTTACGACAACCCATCCCTTTCCGACAATGTGCTGGAGACTTCCGTGCGTCTGGACAACGGCGCCTTCTATCTCAGCGGGCCACTGGAGCCCAACGGCTCCGGCACGGAGGTCAGCTTCGACCCGGTGTATGTGGAGGAAATGGAAATCGTCCTGATGGAGACGGAGGGCAGCGGAGCCGGACTCACCGAGGTGGAGCTCTACCCCCACAGCTATGAGCCGCCCTTCAGCTTTATAAAGCTCACCAACGCCCAGGGCGATTTCATTTATGACTATTACATCGACCCCAGCGGCCGGGAAGAGCTGGGCCTCTATGCCTTCGGATGCAGTACAGACCCTGCCGACTACAAGATAATCTGCATAGGCGAGGGCTGCTACGTCTCCAATGAAGATGGCAAGCTGATAATGAACTGTCCCGAGGGCAAGAGCTGCACCCTCACCCTTATGGACGAGACCGGCCAGCTCAGCGACACCGTGTATATCCGCAATGGGCGCCGCTGGCCTGTGGAGCTGGCCCAGGCTCTGGAATACCATCTGCGCTTTGAGTTCAGAAACGGACAGAACAGCAACACGGCCATCATAATAAATAAAATAAAAGATTTGGTACAGACCTGGAAATAATCAGTCTCAGCCCAAAACTATACTGTAATAAAAGAGAGGATCGGGAGAAAAATCTCCCGATCCTCTCTTTTTGCCTGTCATGGCTAATTGGTCCGTAATAGGCTCTTTTTGTTTTTTTGCTGTATTATTATGAGAACTCCCCGCATATTTTTCCCGCTGCAAGAAATAATTAAAGAGGAGGTATCGCAATGTATCTGACTGAAGACAAGATTAGAGACTTTGAAAATTTACTTTATCTCAGCGAAAAGTCCAGAGCCACCGTCATAAAGTATTCCGCAGCTCTGCATGGGCTGAGGGTCTATCTGGCCGGGAATGAGATAAGCAAGCAGCGGCTTCTGGAATACAGAGATCTGCTCTTGCAAAAGAGAAGGGCCAACACGGTAAACGGCGCCTTGTCGGCCATCAATTCCTATTTGGAATTTTCCGGTCTCTCCGGCTGCCGGGTAAAGCTGCTGAAGATACAGCGCCAGGCCTTTATCGACGAACGCCGGGAGCTGAGCGAGGCAGAATACCGCAGACTTCTGAGTACGGCTCTCAAGCGGGGCAAAAAAAGACTCTACCTCATAATGCTTACCCTGTGCAGCACAGGAATCCGTGTCAGTGAGCTGCCCTTTATCACTGCGGAGGCCGCCCTGTCCGGCCGGGCGGAGATACGCCTTAAGGGAAAGACCCGCACTGTCCTTATGCCCCGGGAACTGCGGCGGCGGCTCAGGGAGTACTGCCGCCTTCAGGGGATAGCCGGCGGCTCAATCTTCCGTACCCGCAGCGGCAGACCCATGGACCGCTCTAACATCTTTCACGAGATGAAAGGCCTCTGTGCTCAGGCCCGGGTGGACAGTAAAAAGGTGTTTCCTCATAATTTCCGCCATCTGTTTGCCCGCAGCTTTTACAGTGTGGAAAAAAATCTCGCCCATCTGGCCGATGTGTTGGGTCACAGCAGCGTGGAAACAACCAGAATATATGTGGCGGTAAGTGCCTCAGCCCACGAAAAAACCTTGAGCAGAATGCAGCTGGTGATATAAAAAATTACCCCAGAATATTTCTTCTGTGGTAATCGCAGGCTTCATTCATGTAAACACATGAACTGGTTTTATAATTGTAACCTATTATTTTTAACTTTACAATAGCAAATACATAATTTTTTCCGCGAAAAGGAAGCATGAAACTCATTTTTTTGTTCCATACTTCCTTTTACTATAAAAATTTTTCCTCCCTGATATGAAGGGTCCCCCGCTTCGTCCTTTTTCGCCCGGCCGCGATGCTAAGCTTACCACAGAAGAAATATTCTGTGGTACCCACGGAAAACTAAAGCCGGAATACCGGGAGGGGATTTGATAACATGAAGCGGAACGGCAAGAACAAATTACTGGCTCTGTTGCTGGCTGTCATTATGCTCATATCTGTGCTGCCAATGGCAGGCATGGCGGAGCAGGACACAGGGCCTGAAGAGGAATGCAGCTGCTCTCAGGACTGCACGGCCGCTGTGCACCAGGAGGGCTGTCCTTTATACGGCCAATCGGGCGGCACATCCAAGACTCTTGAAAAGCTCAATGCAGCCAAGGAGACTGAACAGCCCAAGGAGACTCAGCAGCCTCAGGAGACTCAGCAGCCTCAGGAGACCCAGCAGCCCCAGGAGACCCAACAGCCCCAGGAGACCCAGCAGCCTCAGGAGACCCAGCAGCCTCAGGAGACTCAGCAGCCTCAGGAGACCCAGCAGCCTCAGGAGACTCAGCAGCCTCAGGAGACCCAACAGCCCCAGGAGACCCAGCAGCCCCAGGAGACCCAACAGCCCCAGGAGAGCGAAACGGTAAAGGCTTTTCTGGAGGCCGTGAAGGCCATAGTTCTCCCGGAGGAGATAGATGAGGAGAAAGAGGAGGAGCTCAGCAAATTAGTGGCTACGGCCATGGAAGCCTATGAGGCCCTGAGCGCCGAAGATCTGGAGCGGGAGGACGTGAAAGCGGCTCTGGCGCTGATGGACGAGGCCGTAAAGGCCCTCAGCAGCATCTCCACTACTGAAGAACCCGTCCCCGTTGCCAAGATAGGCGAGACGGAATACACCAGTCTGGACGAGGCCGTGGCCGCCGCCGGTGACGGCGCAGTCATAGAGCTTCTGGCCAACTGCGAAACCGAAGGCCTGAATCTCTCAAAGGACCTGACCATAAAGGGCGGCTACACCGTCACCTTTACTAAATACGGCATCGCCCTCTGGGGAAAGGCCCTTACTTTTGAGGGCTGCACCGTGGTCATGAACGGCATCGGCTCCACACCATACACCGCCGAGTGGAATTGGATGACCATTTGTGCCAGCACCAACGCCTCTCTGAACTTAAATAACGCCACCATGATCATGGATGGCACTGGAGCCGGAAACGCCCACGCCATTTATTTCTGCTCCAACAACAAGCTGAACCTCAATGGCTCCAGCCTGACTATCAGAAACTATGCCCAGGATGCCCTGGAGTGGGACGGCGGCGACGGCGGATATAATGTCAATATCATTAACTCCAGCTTTACCTCCGACCACAACCGTTCCGGCTTTACCGGCACCTTCTACGCCACCATAAACAACAGCACCGTCAATGTGGTCAACAGTGCCGGAAATGGCTCCAACGGTTCTCACTTCGTTATCAAGAACGGCTCCACCGTGGATTTCAGCGGCAACGGCAGCCACGGTCTCTCCGCCGGACTTTTAAGCGTTGAGAACTCCACTATCACAGCCAACAACAACGGTATGTGCGGTGTGATATTTACCGGTGCCGGAACCTTTGTAAACTCCCACATTACAATTACCGGCACAAAAGGCACCAGCTACTGGAACGCAGGCATGAGGCTCTATACCGCCAACGCTACGGCTTCCATCGACGGCAGCACCCGCCTCACCATTACCGATAACTATGTGACCGGACTGTTCCTGGATTCTTCCTCTCAGCTGTCCATAGCAGAGGGGGCCCAGGTGCTCATAAGCCGTAACCGCGCCGAACAGGCAAATTGCTCCACCAGCAAGGACTTTGCCCGCTGCGGCGGCGGCATTGCCGTGAGAAGCGGGGCCTCTGCCGTCCTGTCCAACAGCACGCAGATTTACAACAACCACGCCGCTCTGGCCGGTGACGACATCTATGTGGAAGAGGGCGGCAGCATCAGCTTCGGCGCCGTGGGCAGCGGCTGGACTCTAGACGATTGCAGCCACGCTATAGACGGCTGGTATGACGACAGCGCCAATGTCACCGAGGGTGACAGCACTACATATAATCGCTGGAACGCCCATGACAGCGCAAAAGAGCACATTGTTCTGAGCGCCCCCGGCAGCTACACCGGGGTGACGGCCCTGAAAGCCGCCCACGGGACCTTGCCTCCCGCCGAGCCACTGCCCTGGCCCGATTCCCCGGAGAATATCTCCCGCTCCAAGACGGCCACCAATCTGGACGCAAACTTTGAGTCCACCGTGACCCTGGGCCTGCCCGCCGCTCAGCAGCAGCTGGTCAGCGATGTGGTCTTCGTGCTGGATAAGTCCACCAGCGCCCAGGTGGAGAGCCAGGTGCTGGATATGCTCTCCCAGCTCAACGAGCAGATAAAGGGCAGCAGCGCCGCCGTAAAGGTGGGCGTGGTCATCTTCAACAAGCAAGCCAACAATGTTCTGGGGCTGACGGAGCTCAATGATGCCAATCTCCCGGCCATTGAAAATGCCATCAAGACCCAGATAAGCAGCGGCACCAACACCCATGCCGGACTTCTGGCAGGCAAGGCCATGCTGGACGCCGACAGCTCCGTGGATGCCGGGCGCAAGTACCTCATCTTTGTCAGCGACGGCATAAGCTATATGTATAATGCCGAACCCACCGTCACCGCCTGGAGCTTTAAGGCAGACGGCTGGGCCAACTGGGCAGGTCCGGACAACTGGAGTTCCAAGTATGGCAGCACTGCGGCCCCGGCAAACTGGGGTACCTGGCTGGCAGATATCAAGGCCAAGGTGGAGGCTCAGGGTACGACCTATGAGTATCCCTACGGCGGCACTCCTGTCCAGTCCACGCCTCAGGACGAGGGCACCTGGAATTCCGCCTATGCCACCTCCGTGGATAAGGCCCTGTACATGAGCTATCAGGTGTATGTCAGCGCCGTCAGTTCCGGCTATAACTGCTACGCCGTAGACGCCACCAGCGGCAACGACGGCAATAACCAGTGGGGTCACTCCTTCATGAGCTATCTGGCCCAGGGTCAAACCGTGAGCTTTGAGGGCATCAAGAACGACATCCTCTATCTTCTCTCCGCAGGTTCCACCGTAGTGGACGAGATAGGCAGCGGTACCGACGACAAGGGCAACGACTACAACATGGACTTTGTCAATGACGTCTCCCGCCTCAAGCTCACCGTGGGCGGCGTGGAGCTGGACAAAGTCAAGATAGAAGACAACAAATACGGCTTCGGTGCAAAGGACGGCAGCTACCGCTTTGTTCTGGAGTACTTCCCCGACAGTGCGGAAGGCGCCGACGACGAGCACTTCGTATGGTACATAAACGAGTCCATAAAGATAACCGAGCCGGTGCAGCTGAGCTATGTGGTGAAGCTCAGCAACCCCCAGACCGCCGAGGGGACCTACGGCGAGTACGACGCCAACGGCAGCCAAGGCAAGACCGCCCTCTACACCAACAATTCCGCTACCCTCTACCCGGTGGACAGCAGCGGCGAGCCGGGTCTTCCCCAGGTCTTCCCCAAGCCCACCGTTTCTTACACTGTTGCCCCCTCTCTCATTACCGTCAGCGTCACCAAGATTTGGAATGACAGCAACAATGCCGACGGACTCCGGCCGGCCAGTCTCACCGTGACTCTTTATGCCGACGGCAAGAACACAGGCAAGACCCTTGTGCTTAATGAGGCGAACAACTGGCAGGGCAGCTTTGACGCCCTGCCCGCAGCGGAAAACAACACGGCAATAGACTACAAGGTATATGAGGATGAAGTTCCCGGCTATACCCAGCAGGCCAGCGTCAGTGAGGCGTCAAACGGCATTGCCGTCACCCTCACCAATACGCATACAGTGGAGACCGTATCCATTCCGGTGCAGAAGGTCTGGCAGGATAACAACAATGCCTACGGCCGCCGCCCCAACAGTGTAACCGTATACCTCTATGCCAACGGCGAGTACACCGGAGACATTCTCATTCTCCGCAGCCGGAACAATTGGGTGGGAAGCTTTGAGAATCTGCCCAAATACAGCGGCGGTCAGCTCATAAATTACACCGTGCGTGAGCGGTCCATGTACTTCTACAACGGGAAAGTCAGCGCCAATCCCAACGGCGGCTTTATCGTCACCAACTATTACACCACCTCCCCTGGCACCGGTGACAGCAGCAATCTTTGGCTCTGGACTGCGCTCTCCGGCATAAGCCTTCTCAGCGTCGGCTCGGTGGCTCTGCCGGTATTCAGACGCAGGAAAAAGGACTAAGAAATTCTAAGGCGGTTCAGGGAAATTGGCTTTGCCTGTCCCTGAGCTGCCAAACTAGGGGTCTCATGGTAAGTCTGCCATGAGACCCCTTTGCAGATAAACGGGAGGCATAGGCCTTTCGCCTTGCGCACCAATCACTTTAGGGAAGGAGAGAATTGGTGTGGGAAAAGATGCTGAGCTTTTGGGCCGGCGCTTCGGCATGCTGGAAGTTATAGAGAAAATGGACCTTAGCCAGGATAACTACAGAGTGTGGCTCTGCCGCTGCGACTGCGGCGGAGAAATACTGGCAAACACAAGGCGGCTCACAGGAGGTCTTGTCACAAACTGCGGCTGCGTTCCGAAAAGCAACGCCAAAAGGGGTTCCATTGCGGAGAACCTGACCGGGAGACGGTTTGGGCAGCTTACGGCCCAGCGCCGTGTGGAGAGCCTTAATGGGCGTACCCGCTGGCTTTGCCGCTGCGACTGCGGCGGCAGCTGCGTCGCCAGCTCCCACGACCTGAAGGTCGGAAAGGTGAGCAACTGCGGCTGTAAGCGCAGGCGCTCGGGCAACAATATCACAGACATCTCCGGCCTTCGCTTCGGCCGGCTGCTGGCTCTGGCCCCAACATCCAGGCGGGATAAAAAGGGCTCGGTATACTGGATATGCCGCTGCGACTGCGGAAATGAGCTGGAAGTTTCGGAGGACGGCCTGGTCCAGGGAAACAACAAAAGCTGCGGCTGTCTGAGGCAGGAAATGCTCAGTGACATTTCCAACAAGCTCCACCGCATTGACGGCACCTGTGTGGAATGGCTGGAAAAACGGAAGCACCGCTGTGACAACACCAGCGGTTTCCGGGGCGTTTATCCCCAGAGCAACGGGAAGTTCAGAGCAGCTATCGGCTTTAAAGGGCGGCGCTTTAATATAGGCACTTACTCCAGCTTCGAGGAAGCTGTCCGTGCCCGGCAGGAGACTGAAGAGCTGATCCACGGCGGCTTCGTAAAGGCCTATTACCGTTGGCTGGATACAAACGACTCCCTGCCGGAAACGGAACGAACTCCCCTGATATTCGATGTAGGAAAAAATGAAAAGGGATTTTTCATACTGACCAACATGGAGCCGTAAACTGTTTTTGTCCCACTGCACCGTACCGGGGCTTCCGGGGCGCCGCAAGCTCTGGGCTTATTTCGGCAAAAAAAGAGTTCGGAGATTTTCTCCGAACTCTTTTTTTGCTTATGTGAAGCTTATCAGTCGGTCACGTAGGGCAGGAGAGCGATCTGACGGGCTCTCTTTATTGCCTCGGTGAGCTCACGCTGATGCATGGCGCAAACGCCGGTGGTGCGGCGAGGCAGGATCTTGCTGCGCTCGGACATGTAGCGGCGAAGCTTGGCGGTGTCCTTGTAGTCGATAAAGGTGGCCTTATCAACGCAGAACTGGCAAACTTTTTTCCGTTTGCGATTCTTGGGGTTGTTCTTATCGAAAGCCAAAGCTGTATCCTCCTATCAATTATTTTTGTTGCGGCTCAGAAGGGCAGCTCGCCGTCTCCGTCATCCAGCTCTGCGAAGGGGCTCGCATTTGAAGAAGAAGAGGATGAGGAAGGGGCGCTGTAGGAGCGGCTTTCGCCGCTGCTGCCGTAATTGCCGCCGTAGCTGCCGCTCTCTCCGCTGTCGCGGCGGCGGCTCTCGCCGAAATAGATGTTGTCAACAACGACCTCGGCGCTGCGGCGCTTGCCGCCCTCCCGGTCGGTCCAATCTCTTATCTGCAGGCGGCCGGAAACTACGGCCATGCTGCCCTTCTGGAAATATTTGCTGACAAATTCGGCTGTCTGACGCCAGGCGACGCAGTCGATAAAATCGGTCTGCTTTTCACCGCCGTCACGGCCGCCGTAATCGCGGTCAACGGCCAGGGTGAAGCTCGCCACCGGCGTCTGGGACTGGGTGTATCTGAGCTCCGGGTCCCGGGTCAGACGTCCCATGATGGTAATGTGGTTAAGCATAGCCGCGCTCCTTACTCTGCACGCAGGGTGATCAGGCGACGCAGTATGCCGTCAGTGATACCGAGAATACGGTCCAGCTCGGCAGGGAACTCGGGAGCGCTGGTGAACTTCATCAGCACATAGTAGCCCTCAGAAATGTAGTTGATCTCGTAAGCCAGCTTGCGCTTACCCATCTCCTCCATTTCGTCAAGAGTACCATTTGCTTCCACAAGTGCCTTGAACTTCTCAACAACAGCTGCGGTCTGCTCCTCAGTGAAGTTGGGGTTGATGATGTACATCACTTCGTACTTTTCGCTTGCTTTTGCCATGGTTGCACCTCCTTTTGGTCTATTGGCCCCCGCTGAGGCGGGAGCAAGGATTGCCCATCCCGTGGACAGGCTATATTATTATAACGGTTTTCCCTGGAATGTCAAGGGTTTTCAGCCGTTTGCAGGCAAAAAAAATTCTGAGAGGGGCCGGATTCTATCCCCTCTCAGTCAGAATTTCTCAGCACTCCATCTGCTTGCCCAGAAAACAGGCCGCCATTTGGGCCAGCTTGTACTCCAGCTCCGTGGCGCCGCTTCCGCCCCGCTCGCAGATAAACAGCACGCAGCCCATCAGATCCCCCTCCGCTATCACCGGCACGGCCACGGAGATGCGGTATTTGTCGCTGGCCTGGCTCACCGGCAGCTCGGCGCCGCCGGCAGAGAAGCGATAGGAGCTGCGGCCCTCCATGAGCTCTGAAAGCTGCTGGCTCATCGGCTTTTCCAGCAGCTCCCGGCGGGCCGGGCCGGAGACGGCGATGAGGCTGTCCCGGTCGCAGACGGCGGCGATGGCGTCGGTGGTCTTGCGAAGGCTGTCGCATATCTGGGCGGCAAAATCCCCCAGCTCGCCGATGGGGGAATACTTTTTGAAAATCAGCTCGCCGTCCTTATCGGTGAATATCTCCAGGGGGTCGCCCTCCCGGATGCGCATGGTTCGGCGTATCTCCTTGGGTATGACCACCCGGCCAAGATCATCTATCCTGCGAACGATTCCTGTTGCTTTCATATTCCTTTCTCTCCTTGCTTTGCGTTTGCATTGCTATTGTTTGCAGGAACTGGGAAATTATGCGATTTTTGCTGCCTGTCTCTTTTTATCTGCCGTTTCACTTACATTCTTACCTTTAGGTCCCGAGCCTTTTTAAATTCTTATTGACGCATTTTTCCAATGGCTGTAAAATATAAATATTTATTATGTCGAAGTATTATGCTTTTTATAAAAGGGGCGTGTCTGCAGGAGTGAAAGGAGTAAATCCAGATTCTTTTCAGGAATTGCATAACGATGTCCAGGAATACTGCCTCTCCTCGGGGCCCCTTAACAGCAAAGAGCGCACTTTCCCCGCCGCCTTGCTCAATGGCCTGGAACTGGTTGCGGCAGCGCTTGCCGCCCTGGCCCTCACAGGGTCATTACTCAGCTTCTTTATTGTCTCCTCTCCGCTGTCCATTCTGGGCAGCAGCATGGAGATACGGGTGGACGTACACAATCTGCCGGAGGACGGACAATTGAGCTATGTTCTTTCCCCGGCCCAAAACCCTCAAGTGGTTTTGGAAGACGGAATCCTTCACAGCGGTCTTCAGGACCTGGCCTTTCAGGATCTGGACGGCAAGACCCAATACATACTAAGTTACTATCTGGACGGAGAACTGGTGGACGACTACAGCTTTGTCACCGGTCCGGAGAGCCAGCCTCCTTCAGGGCCCGAGCCCGTGCCCTCAGCTTCCCCAAGCCCCGAACCTACCGCTTCGCCTGCCCCCAGCGCCGCTCCAAGCCCCACGCCCAGTCCTTCGCCCAGTCCTTCTCCTTCTCCCGCGCCTTCTCCCTCCCCGGCGCCAACTCCGGCTCCGCCGCCTTATGTGCCGCCTCAGCCTGAGCCTGAGCCTACTGTCGTTCCGGAGCCCAGTCCCTCGCCTTCTCCTGCACCTCAGCCCGGCGCCCCTCAAGTACCTCAGGTCACGCCAGAGGCAACAGGAGAGTTTGCCACCAGCTTTATCTTTAGAGAACAGCATACATTTACCAACGTTCCCTCTGCTCAAAATGAGATCCGGGTAACTCAGAACGGCCAGGATATCATAGATCCTGAACTGGACTATGACGAGAACAGCCAGACTCTGACCGTATCTTTTGACACTTACCCCGTACCCTCCGGAGAAGAATCCGTGAGCTCCGTATATCTCACCTGTGAGAACGGCACAACTGCCACGAGTACTCAGACCCTCCGCTCTCCCAAAGTGGGAGATGTGGCCCTGAACGTGAGCCAGGCGGCCGACGGCAGCCTGCTCTATGCTGTCACTGTAAACTGGACACCGCCCAGCTTTGGCTCCGCAGAGCTGTCGCTGTTATTTATGCCAAGTCAGGAACTATGGTCTGAAACGCAGACTCAGGTTTTCCAGGATCCGGCTGCAAGCTTTACCCACACCTTCTCCGTAAGGGGGGATACTGTACCGCCCGGGGAGCAGACGGCTTATATTGAGCTCAGAATGGCTTGGTCTGCTTGCGCAGCTACATTTCCTTCATATTCTTACACGGAAATCCCGTACAACAATGATTTTTCCGGCGCCTCAGGTGACGGCGGGTCAGAGGATACCACCGATTCCTCAGGCTCTGGCGAGTCCACAGGCTCTACCGATTCCTCGGAATCTGGCGACTCCACCGACTCCACCGACTCCACTGACTCCTCAGGCCCCGGCGAGGCCACCGACGCTACCGATTCCTCGGGGGCTGCCGAATCCACCAACCCCCCAGGCTCCTCAGGGTCTGCCGGGTCCACTGACTCTACTACATAACAAAGGGAGAGTTTTTCTATGAAAGCTAAAAAACGCATCATTCTCGCAGTGGTTTTGCTGGCCGTTCTGGCTCTGCTGGTTTTCCCCGGCTGGATTCCGTTTTTGGATGAGGGCAGCAAGCTGGCCGTAACTACGCAGATACAGAAGTCTTTCGGCGGTCTGTTCGGAGGCATGGGGGTTCTCACTCCTGCCCGGCTTATCAGCGCCGCGGCGGTGCTGGTATTCATGGCTCTGATCTCCCTGCTCATCTGCTGGGCTCTAGAACTGGTCTCCAAGAACGGAAAGCACCGCAAGTCCATGGCTGGGTTGTTCATAAGCCTGACCAAGTTCATCTGCACCATCGTGGCTGTAGTCTGGGCCCTGGGTATTCTGGGCGTGAACCTGGCGGGAGTTTTTGCCTCTCTGGGCGTGGCCTCCCTGATAATAGGCTTCGGAGCCCAGAGCCTTATCGAGGACGCCGTCACCGGCATATTCATCATCTTTGAAGGCCAGTACAATGTGGGCGATATCATAGTCCTGGACGACTTCCGTGGCACGGTGAAAAACATAGGCATACGCACCACCAGCATTGTGGACGCCGGAGGCAACCTGAAAATAGTCAACAACTCCGATATCCGCAATCTACAGCAGCGCTCCCGCCAGGCCTCCGTAGCCGTGTGCGACGTGGGCATCTCCTACTCCGCAGACCTTGTAAAGGTGGAGAAGATCCTGGCCGAGTCATTGCCGGAGATATATGAGCGCCACAAGGATATTTTCCTTTCCGTTCCCCAATATGCCGGAGTGGAAGAGCTGGCTGCTTCCTCCGTGATCATCCGCATTGTGGTGAATGTGACCGAAGAGGACTACTTCATAGCCCGCCGGACTCTGAACCGGGAGATGAAGCTGCTGCTGGACAGCAAGGGCATAGAAATACCCTTTACCCAGGTGGTGGTTCACCAGGCAGAGGACTGAGTTCCCACTGCTTCCCCGGGAAACCCATAAACGTCAAAAAGCCTTCCCCATTGGCGGGGAAGGCTTAGCTTATGGAAGAAGGCTATGCCTTCTTCCATAAGGGGGGCTTGCACTTCGCTTCATGCCTCGGTTGTACGCCAAAGGCGTACAATTCGACACTTCGCTCCGTGAGAAGTGTTTTCTGCGACGCACATGTCGCCGCAGAAAACGATTGTATTTATTTTTTCGCTTCGGCGAAAAAACTATGAGAGGATTTTTTGTTCTATGCCGGCTGTTCTTTTACAGCGGCGGCCTATTCTTTTGCAGTCTCAGTCCAGGATGCGGCCGTCCACGGAGAGGGTGATCACCTGCCAGGGGATGAATTTGCCGCTGGCCTGGAGGGCCTTCTTTGCTGCCAGCTCCAGACCGCCGCAGCAGGGCACCTCCATGCGCACTATGGTGAGACTGCGTATATCATTATTTTTCAGTATCTCCGTCAGCTTTTCGCTGTAGTCCACGGCGTCCAGCTTGGGGCAGCCCACCAGGGTTATTTTGCCCCGCATGAAGTCCTGGTGCATGTTTGCATAGGCGTAGGCGGTACAGTCGGCAGCTACCAGCAGCTTTGCCCCCTGGAAGTATGGGGCCTGCACCGGTACCAGCTTTATCTGGCAGGGCCACTGGCCCAGCTGGGAGACGGCAGGGCCGGGCATGGGCGCCGGGGCGGCGGCATGCACGTTCAGCCTCCTTGGCTGATGGCCGGGGCAGCCGGTGGGCTGGGGCGGAGCCTGCCGTTTCCGGTTCTCTTCCACCGCAGTCTGGTCGTAGGCTGCCGCCTCCCGTTCCACAAAGCTGATGGCCCCGGTGGGGCAGGCGGGCAGGCAGTCCCCCAGGCCGTCGCAATAGTCGTCCCGCAGCAGCTGAGCCTTGCCCTCTACCACGCCTATGGCTCCCTCGTGGCAGGCCGCCGCACAGGCCCCGCAGCCGTTGCACTTCTCTCTGTCGATATGTATTATCTTGCGTATCATCCTTATTCCTCCTTGCAGCTTGTCTTGACCTTATACTTGGATTTTACTATAATAGGGTAGATATATCTGTTGGAAATCCAACATCGGAGGTTTTTTGTGGAAAAGTATCTGTCTCTTTTATCCCGCTCTCCCCTGTTTTCCGGCATAGCTCAGGGAGATATACAGTCCATGCTCGCCTGCCTGGACGGCAGGGTTTTAAGCTATTCCCGAGGGGAGCCCATCTTTCTGGAGGGGGAAGCCCCCGGGCTGCTGGGCATAGTCCTCACCGGCGCCGTGCAGGTGGTTCGGGACGACTACTGGGGGAACCGCAGCGTGCTGACCATACTGGAGCCTGGGGAGTCCTTTGGGGAGGTCTTCTCCTGCGCCGCTCTGGAGGCCCTGCCGGTGAGCGTATTTGCCCTTCGGGACAGTCTGGTGCTGCTGCTGGACTGCCGCCGGGTGCTGAGCACCTGCTCCTCCGCCTGTGCCTTCCACAGTCTGCTTATACGGAATCTTCTCCAGGGCCTGGCCCTGAAAAATCTGGAGTTCACCAGGAAGATACACTGCATGTCCCGGAAGACCACCCGGGAAAAGCTGCTGGCCTATCTCATGGACCAGGCAAAAAAACAGGGCAGCAGCGAATTCGTCATACCCTGCGACAGGCAGACTCTGGCAGACTACCTGGGTGTGGAGCGCTCCGCCATGTCCGCAGAGCTGGGGAAGATGAAAAAGGCGGGGCTGCTGGATACCAAGGGCTCTTGGTTCCGCCTCCATCTCGGGGAGGAAACCCAATAACCTGGACACAGCGCAAATCCGGGCCGCCCTAAAATGGGCGGCCCGGTTCAGCTTGCCAAAAAAGTCTACACAGACTTTTTTGACTGCGCTTCTCCCGCCAAGCATTTTGCCCATGGCAAAATGCTGCTGCGCTCGAAAAGCCTTGAAAAATCAAGGCTTTTCTGTGGCGGGGTATTGTACTGCGAGGCGGGCCTTGCCCCCTCGCGCTCCCCTGCTGCTCTATTAATTTGGACTAAAGCATGGTTTTTTGACAGTCTCAACCGGGCCGCCCAAAAATGGGCGGCCCGGTTAAATTTACGTTTCCGTTTAAATTTTTATATATTCTCGGTTCCTCGGCGGCTCAGTTTCCGCCCTTCTCTTTTTTGCCTCCGGCCTTGAAAATGACCAGCACCAGCAGCACCAAATACACCGCCGCTATGCACAAAGTGGCCAGGCACAGCAGGTCGGACTTGGGGGCCAGGCTCACCAGCACCAATATTGGGGCGCCGAAGATGATGGCAAAGCTGCTGCCGGTAAGGAGGTTATTGGCCGCCGGGGTGGAGTAGTCCGGGTCTATCTCCCGGAGCAGCAGTATGCCGGAGCCTATGGTGCCGGTGAGCATGCCGTACATGGAGATAAGGCCCTCATAGTAATAGCCGGGGTAGAGTTTTTTGCACACCCAGCGCAAAAACAGCCAGGTGAGCACCGCCCCCGCCAGACTCAGCAGCACAAAGGGCAGCCACAGTCCGCTGAGTTCTTCTATGTTTATGGCGGAGATGCCCGCCACTATCATTATATCAAAGAAGAAGCCGGAGAGGCGGTTGAGCAGATAGTTGTTCTGATACTGGTGCTCTATTATTTTGGACTTCTGGGCCTTGTTCAGCAGCAGGCGCACCAGCATGGCCACCGCCGAACCCACCACGAAGTTGAAGCCCCACAGCAGGGTGTTCACCGTATCCGTAAGTCCCGGAGCCAAAGCCGTCACTCCCCCCGCCAGGCCCTTGGTGAGCAGGTAGGTGAGAAGATACACCAGCAAAATCAGTGCAAACTGTACCGACAGCCGGTCGATGGAATCGGAGACGGGCAGCTCGTCCTTGTCCTGGAAGAAGCCCACGGACAGATCCCGGCTGCTCCTGCTCTCACTGCGGGGACTTATCTTATGCCTGCGGCTGAGGATGTTCAGCATGATGACGCCCACGATGCAGGCGCAGAGGTAGCCCGAGGCGGCTATGGCCAGGCCGAAGCTCTGGCCTCCCACAAAGCCCATGGCCTCGTAGCTGCCGCCGATATTGTTGGCCTGGCCGGGGCCCTGGCCGTAGCCCATGGGCAGCAGCAGACCCGCCGCCTTGAACAGGCCCGGCATTATGGTATAGGCCAGGCCCATGGTGATAATGAGTCCGGCCACGCCCTGGACCAGATATGTACCCACTATCAGCGCTCCGGAACGCAGGCCTACCCGCCGTCCGCCCTCCGACATTTTGCCGCCGGTAGTGCGCAGGGACATGGCGATAAATCCCAGAGCTATGCAGTGGTAAACCAGCATCTCCAGCAGCTCCGCATCCAGCTTCACCAGGCCGATATACTTGAGTATCAGCAATATGAAGCCGCCCAGCACCGCCACCGGCATCATGCTCTTTCTCACAAAGGCCAGCTTGCTGCGGAGAAACTGAGAAATCAAAATCACTCCGGCTATCAGGCCCAGCTGTATTATTATGTTCCACAGAGAGACATTGGCTGAAGAGTAATCCATGTAGGCCCCTTTCTATTCACCCTGACGGGAATTTTTCCACACTGCCAGATATTTCCTCAGGCAGTGGGGTTTTTTTGTGCGTATCTCGTAATATTTCCCCTCCCGGGAGAACAGCAGCACCCCGGTCTGGACCATGGCCATATCCGAGATGGAGGCCAGGTCGAAGTCCTGCCCGGCGCAGCTGAGGCGGTCCCTGAACTGCCGCAGTTTACCCCGGCCCAGCTCCCGCTGCCGGTGGCCCTCCTCTATCTCCACAAGCTTCATCCCGTCGTCGGAAAACAGGTCCTCACCCTCAGGGCTGAAGTTTCCCGCCCTGAGCTGCTCATGCTGCCAGTCGTCCCACTGGGCTATGTTCTCAAAGGGCCGGGGAGGCTCAAAGCTCCCCTCCTCCGTATACTCCAGGCTCAGGCCGCAGCTGCATTGGAGCCGGCTGCCCCGGCTCTTCAGCGTGCCTATGCCTCCGCACTCCGGGCACATGAAAAGGGCCGTCTCCATATGCTCGGCCCGGCGGCGGCTCTTAAAGCGGATGTGCTCCGCCTTCTGACGCTCCCAGGCGTCTTCATAAATATCCTTGTTTATCAGTTGGTCTATCTCTTCCGGGCTCATTGCCTTCAGCTTCTCCGGCGGGTATATGCCCACGGGGTGGCCGTATATCCGGCCCCGGTGCAGAGACTTGCTCCAGCGGGGGTCGCTGAGATAGGCCCCCTCCAGCCGGTAGGTCACAAGAGTGGCGCCGCTGCGCCGTATCATCTTCCCGGTGGCGGGGAATATCTTCCCGCTGCGCCCGCTCCACGTGGCCTCCCCCTCGGCAAAGAGGCACACGGAACGGCCGGAACGGAGGTGCCGCAGCACCGCCATCACCGTATCCACTCCCGAGGAGGCCTTCTTCCTGGGTATGGGCTCCACCAGCCAGTTGAGGGCGGCAGAAATGAGACCTTTGCGGAAAAGGTGCTCGCTGGCTACAAAATACAGGGGCTTGTCCGGGAAGCTCATGGCCACCATCAGCGGGTCGATGGCCGTCACATGGTTTGGTATAACTATGCAGGGGCCCTTCACCTGACAGGGCTCCCAGCTCATATTCACAAGGCCGGAAAAGGGCTTTTGAACCAGTGTATATAATATGCGCCATATTTTTTTGTGCCGGGTATATTTATCCATTGCCCTCTCTCTCCCTTCAAAGCACTATTACATATTACCATGATAAAGGGAATTGCTCAACGCTAATTCTTAAATTTTTTATAATAATTTCAAAACGACTGCTGCCGGGCCAAAAGGCCCGGCAGCAGCTTTTACCGTTTTCTATGAGACGATACATCCATATATGATATCTGATTTAAGGTTCCGATATCTATTTTTTAGCTTCCCCGTCCTTTTTTTGCAGCTTGTGCTTTTTCCCGTCGGGGGTGACTATATAGGTGTTTTCCAGCACATTCATAGTGGCCTGACGAAAGTCCCTTATATACTCCGCCCGCAGGGCTGAGCGCTCCCGCAGCTCGGCATCCGTCAGCTCCCGTTCCCGGGCCAGGCGGCTCAGTTCATTTATACGGTCTATCTTCTTCTGCTCCATTTTCCTTACTCCTCAATGGTACCCAGTTCGTCCAGATTCAGCTCAAAGGCGGGGATGAAGTGCTCCATGAAATACCTCACCTCCGGCAGAGGGCTCTGCTCCAGCAGCTTCCGGGTCTGCTTTTCGGCGGATATAAATTCATCGTTGCCCGCCCGGCGCTCCTCTATACATTTGATATATGCCGAGAGCTTGTCGGCTGCCTTCACCAGGTCGTGGCAGCGCTCCTCCGTCTCCCCTTTTATCAGGGGCCGGAAAGCCCCCTGAAGCTCCTCGGGCAGCGTGGCCAGCAGCTTGCGGCAGGCAATATCCTCCACCTCTTTGTAAGCAGCGTTTATTTCCGGGCTATAATACTTTATAGGGGTGGGCAGGTCTCCGGTGAGTATCTCGGAGCTGTCATGGTACAGGGCAACGGCGGCATACTCACCCGGGTCGCAGGGGATATGGAACACATCCCGGCGTATCACTCCCAGGGCGTGGGCTATCACCGCCACCATATGGCTGTGCTCCTGGATATTCTCCGGCAGGGAGTTTCGCATCAGGCTCCAGCGGCCTATGTAGCGCATACGGGATATATAGGCAAAAAAATTGTGGCTCATGTCTCGTTCTCCGTCCTGTTGTGTGCTTCTGATTCTAACATCTCCCGCCGCTATTTTCAACAATTATCGGAATTTTACAGGAAAAGTGTTGCAAATCGCAAAAACTGGTGTTAAACTTTACATTTGTGTGTAAATATATTTTGTAACTTTAAAAAGGCAGGGAGAGCTTTATATGGATAAGCTTAGAAACGTAGCCATAATAGCCCACGTTGACCACGGCAAGACCACCCTGGTGGACGAAATGCTCAAGCAGTCCGGCGTATACCGGGAGAACCAGGAAGTGGTTGAGCGGGTCATGGACTCCAACGACCTGGAGCGGGAACGTGGCATAACCATCATGGCAAAGAACACCGCCGTCTGGTACGGCGATACCAAGATAAATATAGTAGACACCCCGGGCCACGCCGACTTCGGCGGCGAGGTGGAGCGCATACTGAAGATGGTCAACGGCGTCATCCTGCTGGTGGACGCCGCCGAGGGCCCCATGCCCCAGACCCGCTTCGTTCTCAGCAAGGCCCTGGAACTGGGCCACCGGGTCATAGTGGTGGTCAACAAGATAGACCGCCCCGACCAGCGCATCCACGAGGTGGTGGACGAGGTGCTGGAGCTTCTCATGGACCTGGACGCCACCGACGAGCAGCTGGATTCCCCCATGCTCTTCTGCTCCGGCCGTCAGGGCACCGCCAGCTACTCCCCCGACGTGCCCGGCACCGACCTCAAGCCCCTCTTCGAGACTATTCTGGAGTATATCCCCGCTCCCGACATGGACACCGAAGCCCCCTTCCAGATGCTGGTAAGCAACATCGACTACAACGAATATGTGGGCCGCATAGCCGTGGGCCGCATAGAGCGGGGCGTCATTCACCAAAACCAGGAGATAGAAGTCTGCAATTACCATGACCCGGACGCGCCCGCCCGCAAGGCCAAGGCCGTCTCCCTCTACCAGTTCGAAGGTCTGAACCGGGTCCCCGTCACCGAGGCGGGAGCCGGCAACATCATAGCCATGAGCGGCATCGGCGATGTGACCATAGGCGACACCATCTGCGCCAAGGGCTATGCCGAGGCCCTGCCCTTCGTGAAGATAAGCGCCCCCACTCTGGAGATGACCTTCTCCGTTAACGACAGCCCCTTTGCCGGCAGAGAGGGCAAGTTCGTCACCTCCCGGCAGATAAAAGACCGGCTTATGCGGGAGACACTGAAGGACGTGTCCATCCGTGTAACCGAGATAGAGGGCAGCACCGACGGCTTCAACGTGGCCGGCCGGGGCGAGATGAGCCTGTCTATCCTTATCGAGACCATGCGCCGGGAAGGCTATGAGTTCCAGGTGTCCCCCCCGAGGGTGCTCTATCAGGAGATAGACGGCAAGCGCTGCGAGCCTGTGGAGCGGGTGGTTGTGGATGTGCCCTCGGATTACATGGGCTCCGTCATGGAAAAGCTGGGCGCCAGAAAGGGCGAATTCCTGGAGATGACCCCTGTGGGCAGCCGTATGAAGCTGGAGTTTCTTGTACCCTCCCGGGGTCTCTTCGGCTACCGCAACGAATTTCTCACCGACACCAAGGGCGAGGGCATCCTGGCCTCCGTCTTTGAGCGCTACGAGCCCTACAAGGGTGAGATAGCCCGGCGCAGCACCGGCTCCCTCATCGCTTTCGAGACCGGCGAGGCTGTGGCCTACGGTATCTGGAACGCTCAGGAGAGAGGCTCTATGTTCATCACCCCCGGCACCAAGGTCTACGCCGGCATGGTGGTGGGCGTCTGCAACAAGAGCGATGACGTGCCCGTTAACGTCTGCCGCACCAAGCATCTCACCAACACCCGTGCCTCCGGCTCCGACGAGGCCCTGCGTCTGGTGCCCCCCAAGCAGATGAGCCTGGAGCAGTGCCTGGAGTTTCTGGCCGACGATGAGCTGCTGGAGGTCACTCCCAAGAACCTGCGCCTGCGCAAGCGCATTCTGGACCACAGCCAGCGCATGAAAGCCGTTATGAAGAATAAATAAGCCTTTATTTAACAGCTTTTCTATTGACTTTGAGCTAATCTGATGTTATCATCTTCTAGTATGTTCGCCCACGTTCCAGGCTTTGGGCTCATGCCGCCGCTGCGGCTGCCTTTCACTCCCACAGCTTAGACGCAGGGTATAGTATTTATTCGAAAGGGGTATAACCACTATGATCACCAAAGAAGTCAAGACCCAGGTCATCAGCGAAAACGCCACTCATGAGGGCGACACCGGCTCTCCCGAGGTCCAGATCGCCATTCTGTCCCAGCGTATCCGTGAGCTCACCGAGCATCTGAAGAAGCACCCCAACGACGACCACAGCCGTCTGGGCATGTACAAGATGGTCGGTAAGCGCCGCCGTCTGCTGGACTACCTGGCCAAGAAGGATATCGAGCGTTACCGCGCTATCATCGCAAAGCTGAACATCCGTAAGTGATTGCGGGCCTTCAGCTTCTACTGAGGTTTATGAAGGTTTTTTATGGAGAGACAATTTAATATTGTCTCTCCACTTTCATTTAAAAGAAAGTAAAACTTTCTTTTAAATGAGGGTTTGCACTACGCTCCATGCCTCGGTCGTATGCCTGGGGCATACGATTCGACACTCCGCTCCGTGAGAAGTGTTTTCTGCGACGCACATGTCGCCGCAGAAAACCATTGAAATTATTTTTTCGCCGGGGCGAAAAAACTCTGCGAGGCTTTCCCCGGTTTCTCAGTTTCCCTTATGTTGTTGAAAACCTCGCTGTTCCAACAGCCTAGTCCAAAGGTAAACAATGTACTCCCCTCAGGCTTAGTATTTGAAAAAGGTTCTGCTTTCTGCCCTAGGGCCGGGCTTTTTTCAAGTGCTAAGAATGGGGGATGTACTGAAAATTAAAGGAGAATCCAGATGATAATCACCAACAAGCAGTTCCCCAACTACAGAAAGTACGAGATGATGTACGAAGGCCGTCCCCTGTCCATGGAAGTGGGCAAGATGGCCGAGCTCTGCAACGCCGCAGTGCTGGTAAAGTACGGCGATACCACCGTACTTGTCACCTGCACCGCCTCCGCCCGCCCCAAGGACGGCATCGACTACTTCCCCCTCTCCGTGGACTTCAACGAGAAGCTTTACGCCGTAGGCCGCATCCCCGGCAGCTTCATGCGCCGTGAAGGCAAGCCCAGCCTCCCCGCAGTGCTGGCCTCCCGCCTTATCGACCGGCCTATGCGTCCCCTCTTCCCTGCCGACCTGCGCAACGACGTGGTCATCGCATGCGAAGTGCTCAGCGTGGACAGAGACTGCTCCCCGGAGATAACCGCCATGATAGGCGCCTCCGCCGCCGTCTCCATCTCCGACGTGCCCTTTAACGGCCCCATCGCCGGTATCGTCCTGGGCTGGGATGGGGAGAAGTATCTCTTTAATCCCACCAAGGAAGAGCGTCAGTACAACCGCATGACCACCACTATTGCCGCTACCCACAAGAAGATAGTCATGATAGAGTCCGAGGCCGACCAGGTCCCCGAAGATGTAATGTACGAGGGCATAGTCCAGGCCCATGAGCACCTCCAGCCCGTGCTGGACCTCATCGACAAAATGGTGGCCGAGATAGGCAAGCCCAAGTTTGAGTATGAGCATGCCGCCTTTGACGACGAGCTCTTTGACAAGCTGGTTGAAAACGAATTCCAGTCCATGGAGTACTGCATGGACACCGACGACAAGAATGTCCGCGAAGCCAGAGTCAACGACTGGATCACCATGGTCCAGGAGAAGTACGGCGAAGAGCATCCCGACATGATGCAGTACATGGACGAGATCCTCTACAAGCTCCAGAAAAAGGTCGTCAAGAAGTGGCTGCTGGCCGGCAAACGTGTGGACGGCCGCCAGATGAACGAGATCCGTCCCCTGGCCGCCGAGGTTGGCGTCATTCCCCTGGTTCACGGCTCCGGTCTCTTTACCCGCGGCCAGACTCAGGTCCTGTCCATTGCCACCCTGGCCACCCTCAGCGAGAGCCAGAAGCTGGACACCATCTGGGAAGAGGAAGAGAAGCGCTTCATGCACCACTACAACATGCCTTCCTACTCCACCGGCGAGGCCCGTGCCAGCCGCTCCACCAGCCGTCGTGAGTACGGCCACGGCGCTCTGGTAGAAAAGGCCCTCCAGTCCGTTATCCCCGATGTGGAGGACTTCCCCTACGCCATCCGCGTAGTCTCCGAGGTTCTCTCCTCCAACGGCTCCACCTCCCAGGGCTCCATCTGCGGCACCACCCTGGCCCTTATGGACGCCGGCGTGCCTATCAAGGCCCCTGTTGCCGGTATCTCCTGCGGCCTTATCCAGGACGGCGACGACTTCACCACCTTTATCGACATCCAGGGTGTTGAGGACTTCCACGGCGAGATGGACTTCAAGGTGGCCGGTACCAAGAAGGGCATCACCGCCATCCAGATGGACCTGAAGAACGACGGTCTCAAGCACGAGATAGTCAAGGAAGCCTTCTCCATCACCAAGGAGGCCCGCTTCCAGATCCTGGACGCCATCATGCTCAAGGCCATTGCCGAGCCCCGCAAGGAGCTGGCCAAGTCCGCCCCCAAGATGATCCAGATGAAGATCAACCCCGACAAGATCCGTGAGGTCATCGGCTCCGGCGGCAAGGTCATCCAGAAGATCACCGCCGACACCGGCTGCAAGATAGACATCAACGACGACGGCAGCATCTTTATCGCCAGCAGCGACATTGAGGCCTGCCGTGCCGCCCGCAAGACCATCGAGGACATCGTCTTCGAGCCTGTGGTAGGCGCCCTCTACTACGGCGAGGTCAAGCGCATCATCTCCAACCTGGGCGCTTTCGTGGAGCTGGCTCCCGGCAAGGACGCCATGTGCCACATCAAGGACCTGGAGTTCAAGCGCACCGAAAAGGTGGAGGACGTGCTGAATGTAGGCGACAAGACCTGGGTGAAGTTCACCGGCATCGACGAGAAGGGCCGCTGGAACATCTCCCGCAAGGACGCTCTCCGGGAGCGTGGCGAGGCTTAAAACAGCCCGCCGGGTCACCAAGTCATCACTGCACGGCAGGGGCTAAGCCACCCCTGCCGTGTTTTTATGCTATATGAAAGAGTGAGAGAAAGATGAAAAGAGAGAGATTTCAGTCAAGACTGGGCTTTCTGCTGGTGAGCGCAGGCTGCGCCATCGGCATAGGCAATGTATGGCGCTTCCCCTACGTCACCGGCGTCAACGGCGGCGGAGTGTTTGTGCTCTTCTCCCTGCTGTTCCTTATCATAATGGGCGTGCCGGTTCTGACCATGGAACTGGCCGTTGGCCGGGCCAGCCGGAAAAGCGCCGTGCTGGGCTACAAGGCTCTGGAAAAGCCGGGCAGCAAGTGGCACCTCCACGGCTGGGTGTGCATCATAGGCTGCTACCTGCTGATGATGTACTACACCACCGTGGCAGGCTGGATGCTGGGCTACTTTTTCAAGTTCGCCGGGGGCGCCTTCAGCGGCATGGAGGTCTCCGCCGTGGACGGGGTGTTTTCCGCCATGCTCTCCGACCCTGTGGAGATGAGCATATGGATGGCTCTCACGGTGCTGGCAGGCTTTCTGGTGTGCAGCTTTGGCATTCAGAAGGGCCTGGAGCGGATAAGCAAGTGGATGATGGCCGCCCTGCTGCTGCTCATTGTGGTGCTGGCAATAAACAGCGTCAGTCTGAAGGGCGCCATTGAGGGTGTGAAGTTCTACCTGCTGCCCGACTTTCAGAGAGCCGCTGAGGTGGGTATAGGCAACGTGGCCACCGCCGCCATGAACCAGTCCTTCTTTACATTGAGCCTGGGCATAGCCGCCATGGAGATCTTCGGCAGCTACATGTCCAGAGACCACAGCCTCACCGGCGAGGCCGTGCGCATCTGCGCTCTGGACACCTTTGTGGCCTTAATGGCGGGCATGATAATCTTCCCCGCCTGCTTCAGCTTCGGCGTGGAGCCGGACTACGGCCCCACCCTTATTTTCGTCACCCTGCCCCGCATCTTCGTGGACATGGCCGGCGGCCGCCTCTGGGGCGCCCTGTTTTTCCTGTTCATGTTCTTCGCCAGCTTCACCACCGTCATTGCGGTGTTTGAGAACCTGCTGTCCAGCTGCATGGACAACTTCGGCTGGAGCCGGAAAAAGGCGGTTATCATCAACTGCATTTTCATCCTCATTGCAAGTCTCCCCTGCGTGCTGGGCTACAACCTGTGGAGCGGTCTGCACCTTATCGGCGGCCGGGACGTGCTGGACACCGAGGACTTCATCGTCAGCAACCTGCTGCTGCCCATCGGCTCCCTCATCTACCTGCTGTTCTGCGTCAGCAAGTGGGGCTGGGGCTTCGACAACTACATCGCCGAGGCCAACCAGGGCAGCGGCCTGAAGATGTCCCCTAAACTCAAGCGCTATTTTCAGTTCGTTCTGCCCCTGCTGATACTGGTCATCCTCATCCAGGGACTGGTCTGATTTTCAAGCAGACACATAAACTAAGCTCCCGGCCGCAGCCGGGAGCTTAGTTTTATTTATTTGGGCTTTTCCCATATTACTTCTTCTTTGCAAACAGCAGGATGAGGGCGCTCACCGCCGGAAAGAGCACCGCCGCCACCGGCCAGACTATCCAGCTTCTGTCCCAGCCATTTGTTATAAAGCTGTAGGCCAGATATCCCGCCAGCGCCAGCGTCCAATACACCTGGCTTATTTTGGAGATGAGGGGCTGCTTTTTCTTCTCCTCCCGGGTATACTCCCCCTCCTCCAGCAGCCTTTCAAATCCGCCCCAGACCGTGCCGCTGCGCACCAGGAGCCTCACACCAAAGGCCACCGTCACCAGAGTGGCGCACAGCAGCCCCACAGGCAAAAGCGGATTATCCACCTCCAGGGCCGCACTGCTGAACAGAGGTATTGCGGCAAGAATACACAGGCACACGCCGATAATATTATTGCGCATATAGCGCTCCCTGTACTGTTCCCGGCGCTCCTTAACCATGCCGCTCACGCCGTATTCCGTCTCAAAAATCTGGCTGTCCAGATACTCAAAGGCAGAGGTCTTGCCGCCGCTGTAGACGAATATGGCCACCGCCGCAGCCACCATCACCAGCAGGACCGTCAGCCCTATGGCTGCGGCCAGGCCTCCGGAAATGCCGGAGCCCGGCGTTTCGCTGAGCCCGGCCAGCAGCAGCAGGCATATGGGGGAGAGTATGCACAGGAACACTCCGAAGGCTATCCATCCGGCAGTCTCTGCCTTTATCTCCAGGAAGGCGTTGGCCTCCTCCATGGAGACACGCCTCAGGGCGGGGCGCTCCTCCCCGGGCAACGCCGGGGCTTCCGCCTGCTCATCTCCCAGCTCATCCAGGAGCAGATAGTCGGTGCTGACGGAGAAGAGCTTTGCCAGCTTTATTATTTTCTCCAGATCCGGGATGGACTGGGCCCCCTCCCATTTGGATATGGACTGGCGGCTTACCCCCATCTGCTCCGCCAGCTCCTCCTGGGACCAGCCGCTCTTCTTTCTCAGTCTTATAAGTTTATCAGCAAATATCATGATCGGCCTCCTGTTCTTTTTTACCGGGCAGATTCAGCTTATCATTTTTCTCCGGTTTCCGCAACCAATCCGCTCCGGTCAATTTGTCAACTGCCGGTTGCCCTGTCCCTTCCCGGGCTTTACATTTTACCGGGCTCCCGGGATTTCTGCCGCCAAGTCCTTGTCTTTTGCCGCTTACTCATTTGCTAATCCATAATCTATGTATTTCCGTCCCTGTATAGCTATGCCTTTTATCCATATAATCTTGATGAAAACCATACAGAGGCGTGAGTTTATGATAGACAAGAGGATAGGAAAAAGAATAAAGGAGTGCCGGGAACGGCTGGGTCTGACTCAGGAACAGTTTGCGGAGAAGACCGGTCTCACTCCCAACTATATCTCAACTCTTGAGCGGGGAGCGTCCTTTCCCCGCTGTGACAAGCTTATACTTATAATGAACGCCCTGGAGACCAATGCCGACGCCATCTTCTGCGACGTGCTGGAGC
The DNA here is from genome assembly GCA_944385705.1 of uncultured Oscillospiraceae bacterium. GTDB lineage: Bacteria > Bacillota > Clostridia > Oscillospirales > Oscillospiraceae > Limivicinus. The sequence continues at coordinate 33,765 of CALWYF010000006.1, forward strand.
ACTCCGCCGACTATCAGGCCTCCGTCCTCTCCAGGCGGCTGGAAGCTCTGCCTCCCCGGGAGCAGAAACGCATTCTAGATATACTGGAGCTGATGATACGCCAGGCCGAGGAAAACAATTAACGCGGTATATAAAAGTATAAATAAGAAGCTGTACATTTTTTGTGCAGCTTCTTTTTTTATTGACACTATTCGACAAGTTTTGTCCTTGGCCTGTGTTATTCTCTGTATAAGAGTTATAACTTACAACGCAAAAATATAGAACGGTTGTGATTTTATGAAGGTATGCGCCATTGTTGGGTCCGGGAACCGGAAAGAGCTGGAAGCCTATAAGGACGGCAAGTTTTCCTCCGCACTCAAGAGCCGGCTGTATTCCCGGCTGGAGTCCCTGATCCTGGAGGAAAATGTGGGCCATTTTCTCTGCGGCATGTCCGCGGGCCCGGAGATGCTGGCCTCCGAGATCATTCTGGAACTTAAGGAGAGATATCCCCACATCTCTCTGGAAAGCGTCATCCCCTATGAGGCTCAGGCCGCCCGGTGGAACGAGGAACTGAGAGACCGGTATTTTAACATTGCCGCCTGCTGCGACAGGGAGACCATGCTGCAAAAGCACTATTCCCCGGACTGTTTCAACAGGCAGGACCTGTACATGATCGGGAAAGCGGACATAATTATTTCCGCCTGGATGCAGCCAACGACACGAAAGGACAGAGGCCTGAGTTTTGCGCAGAAGCTGGGAAAAAGGGTGATAGATATAACATATCAGTAGCTTTGATATGAAAATTTCCTCTTCTTTTCCCTCTACTCCCCACGGTCCATAGGCTCCGCCTCCCGGACGGTGAGGCGCTCCCCCTCCACGGTGAAGCGGAGAGTGAAGCCGGCAAAGTCCATGGCGTACAGGCGCTGGGGGTCATGCTGGTACCGGGGCCGGGGGTCTCTGGCGAGCACCGCCGTCAGCGCCTCCAGCTTGTTTTCCGGCAGCTTTTCCGCCACTCCCGGGGAGTAGGCCACTTTCAAGGTCTTCCCGGCGTCGGGAGCAAAGCCGCCGGTGGCCTCTTCCTTACAGTCGGCATAGGGCACATAGGGCTTGATATCGAAGATGGGCGTGCCGTCCATCAGGTCGGCCCCTCCCACCCGCAGGGTGAGGCCCAGGCCCGGCCGCTCCTCCACCCCCAGCAGCCTCACGCAGCTGAGGCCCAGGGAGTTTGGCCGGAAGGGGGAGCGGGTGGCAAAGACTCCCATACGCTCATTTCCCCCCAGCCGGGGCGGCCGCACCGTGGGGGACCAGTCCTCCCGGAGGTTTTGGGAAAACTGCCAGATGAGCCACAGGTGGCTGAAACCCTCTATGCCCCGGAGAGCCTCCGGGATTCGGTATTCCGGCTCGAAGACCACCAGGCCCTCCAGCTCCGGCACTATGCCCGCCTGGCGGGGTATGCCGAATTTCCCGGAAAAGTCGCTGTGCATCCGGGCTATGGGCCTTATCACCTGCTCCATCACAGCAGCTCCCCCAGCATTTGCAGGGCGTTCATGGACACCCAGTTCACCAGCATGTGGAAAAAGATGCTGCTCCATATGGTATTGGTGCGCTCGTACACCCGGCACAACAGGAAGGACACCGGGATATACTGGATGATATACAGCCAGTATGTGCTGTCCTGCAAAGCGTAGGCATACACATGATAGGCGGAAAAAACCAGCGTGGCGGCTATATAGGCGGCCCAGCGGTTATAGCGGCGCAGAGTGCCGAAGATGCCCGCCCGGAACATGCATTCCTCTACTATGGGGGCCAGGAACACTGCCATTGCCGACATCTTGCCCCAGTTCTGCCCCGCCATGTCCATGATGGCGGAGTTGTTGGGATTATCCGCCGCCATCTTGGGCAGCAGGAGCAGGAACAAACTGGCCACGGCAAAATTGGCCAGATACATCAGGGCATAGCTGCTGATTACCTCCAGCAGGCAGCGGCCCGGCCGCTCCCACAACGGGTCAAAGTCCCGGCGCAGGAACTTGAACAGCAAAAGCAGCATATAGACGGCGCCCACTACATAAAGTATGAGGTTCAAATCCGCATCCCCCAGGCCCAGGGACGGAGCGGCCATGACTAAAACAAGGGGCAGGACAAATATGTGTATCGGCAGGTATGCCAGGGCGGCTATGGTCTCGCCCCGGCTCAGCCGGCTGGTAAATTCGGGTAGCTCTCTTCTCATCAGCTTTTTGCCTTTCTTTGCAGTTCGTAGAGCAGATTCATGGCCTCAATGGGGGTCAGGCTGTTCAAATCCGTACTCAATAGCATTTTCCGTATCTGGTCGGCCCCCAGGTCCGCCAGACTCATCTGGTCCTCCGGGGCACTCTCCCCCTTGGGGACGGCTCCGGCGCCGCTTTTTTCCAGGTCCTTCAGATAGCCCTTGGCCTTGGCGATTATGCTCTCCGGCAGTCCCGCCAGCTTTGCCACTTCGATGCCGTAGCTGTCGTCGGCGGCGCCGGGGACAATCTTCCGCAGGAAGACCAGGTTGCCCCCCTGCTTCTTTGCGGTGATATTGTAGTTGCGCACCCCCTGGAGCTGGCCCTCCAGAGCCGACAGCTCATGGTAGTGGGTGGCGAACATGGTCTTGGCCCCCAGCTTCCGCTTGTCGGCGCAGTACTCCAGCACTGCCCTGGCTATGGCCATGCCGTCAAAGGTGGAGGTGCCCCGGCCTATCTCGTCCAGGATCAGCAGGGAGGCGGCGCTGGCGTGTTTCAGTATCTCCGCCATCTCGCTCATCTCCACCATGAAGGTGGACTGGCCGGAGGCCAGGTCGTCGGAGGCCCCGATGCGGGTGAAGACCCGGTCCACGATGCCTATGGTGGCGCTCTTTGCCGGGACGAAGGAGCCTATCTGGGCCATGAGCACGATGAGGGCCGTCTGGCGCATATAGGTGGATTTGCCCGCCATATTGGGGCCGGTGATTATGGCTACCCGGTCCTCGCTGTCGTTGAGATAGGTGTCGTTGGGGACGAAGAGCACCTTCTTCAAAGTCTGCTCCACCACCGGGTGGCGGCCCTGGATTATCTGCAAAGTCCGGGAGGCGTCCACCTCCGGACAGGTGTAGTTGTTGCGCACAGCCACTTCCGCCAGGGAACAGAGCACGTCCAGCCTTGCCACGGCCTCCGCCGTGGCTTTTATTCTGTCCACCTTTGCGGCCACGCTGCGGCGCAGCTCGTCAAAATATTTGAACTCCAGCTCGTTTATCCTGTCCCGGGAGGTGAGAAGGGTGTTCTCCAGCTCCTTCAGCTCCTGGGTGAAGTAGCGCTCGTTGGACACCAGGGTCTGCTTTCTTATATAGTCCTCCGGCACATTCTCCACCCCGGCGGATTTGGGTATGTCTATGTAATAGCCGAAGACCTTATTATAGCCCACCTTCAGCTTCTTTATGCCGGTGCGCTGGCGCTCCCGCTCCTCCAGGTCCCGGACCATCTGGGCCCCGTTGTCCCGGATATTTCTCAGCCGGTCCACTTCCTCGGAATAGCCCTTGCGCAGGATGCCCCCTTCCCTTACGGAGAAGGGAGGGTCGTCACAGATGGCCCGGTCTATCTCAAAGAGCATGTCCTCCAGGATGTCCATGTTCCGGATGTCCCGCAGCTCCATGGATTTGAAGCCCTCCAGCAGCTGCCGGAGCTTTGGCAGCACGGCGGCGCAGTTTGCCAGGGAGCGGAGATCCCGGCCTCCGGCGGTGCCGTACACCGCCCGGCCCACCAGCCGCTGCATGTCGCTTATATCCCGCAGGGCCAGCATCAGCTCCCCACGGTTCACATTGTCGTTATAGAGCTCCTGCACCGCAGTGAGCCGCCGCTTGATGGCCACAGCGGACAGCAGCGGCCGCTCTATCCAGGCTCGGAGCATCCTGCCGCCCATTGGGGTCTTTGTCTTGTCCAGCACCCAGAGAAGGCTGCCCCGCTTCTCCCCGCTGCGGAGAGATTCCGTCAGCTCCAGGTTCCTCCTGGTTGTCCAGTCCAGCTCCATATAGCGCCCGCCGTAGAAAACGTCCAGGCGGTTTATATGGCTCAGGTCGAATTTCTGGGTCTGGTCTATATAGCTGAGCAGGGCCCCGGCGGCGCAGACGGCGGCACTCTGGTCCCCCAGGCCGCAGTCGTCCACATCCTTGAAGCCGAACTGCTCACACAGCCGGGCGGCGCAGGGCATGTACTCAAAGCTCTGCTTGTCTCTTTCCTGCATGGCGCCCAGCCTTTTTTGCAGAAAGTCCGTTATCTCGCCGCAGCCTGCCGCCCTCGGGGACAGCACCGCCTCCCTTGGGGCAAAGCGGCCCAGCTCGTTTATGATATGGGCCACGGCGTCGTTTTCAAAGGCGGCGCAGCAGAACTCACCGGTGGACACGTCGCAGAAGGCAACGCCCCCCTTCTGGCCTGCCAGCTCCAGAGCGCAGATATAGTTGCTCCGCCCTTCCTCCAGCATGGAGCTCTCGGTGACGGTGCCGGGGCTTATCACCCGTATAACGTCCCGCTTCACTATGCCCTTGGCCAGGGCCGGGTCCTCCATCTGCTCGCAGATGGCCACCTTGTAGCCCTTGGCGATGAGCCGGGCGATATAGGTCTCGCAGCTGTGGTAGGGCACGCCGCACATGGGGGTGCGCTCCTCCGGGTCTTCCACATTCCTGTCCCTGGTGGTGAGAGCCAGGTCCAGCTCCCGGGAGGCTATCTTGGCGTCCTCGTCGAACATCTCGTAGAAGTCCCCCAGGCGGAAGAACAGCAGGCAATCCTGATACTGCTCCTTTATCTCGTTGTATTGTCTCTTCATGGGTGTGAGCTCAGCCATGGTCTACCTCTTTCTTATGCGCAGCCGCTTTCTTTATATTCCCTTTACTCCCTCCATGAAGAGACTGCGCATCTCCTCATAGGAGTCAAAGCCGTAGATTATATACTCGTCCACCGCCCCCGGCTCATAACCGGCGGTGGTAAATATCACATTTTCCTCCCTGAAGGCCCGGGTGAAGTTGCAGTAATAGGCCTCGTTGGCTGTGAGGAGGATAAACACCTTCCCCTCCGGGGGCTGGTCGTGATCCTTGCTCTGGAGCCAGGTGACAATATCGTCCGGATCGGAAAGCTCCGCCAGGCCGATGTCGTTCCACACCCATATATCCGCCTGGCCGTTGCTCAGCTCTGCGGCCAGGTTGCCGATCCAGAAGCTGGCATAGCCCTGCTTATAGTCGCTCTGGGCCAGAAATTGGGCGGCCTCTCTCAGGGCCCGGGTATCGTCTTCCTTGCGCATGTCGTTATAGTGCAGCGCTCCGCACAGCAGGGCAAGGCTCATGAGACCCAGAATTATTCTGCGCCCGGCCTTGCCGAAGAGCTCCTCCCGGCCAAAGCACATGAACAGCAGAGGCAGGCCCTGGACCATGGCCTGGATGCTGTGGTAGCTCATGTACTCCATGTCCGTCAGGCTGTAGAGCAGGCCCAGGGCCAGGATGGCCGACGGGTAAAAACAGGCCGCTATCTGCTGGGCGGGGCTGAAGCGCTCTCTGTGGCGGATAATATACCCGCAGCAGTACAGGCAGAGCAGAAGCAGCAGTCCGCTGAGGGCGCTGGGCAGCAGCGCCTTGCTGAACACCGGCTCCCCGGAGCGGTAGCCCAGGATGGTCATGAGCCCCGCCAGGGTCCGCTCTATCCCCTCAAGGGAAAAGCCGGTGAAGGACAAAGTGGTATAGTCGTGGACGGTATACTGCTTCATAATGACCGTCTGGTTTATAAGGCAGCCGGCCAGGGCGGCGGCTATGGATATGCCGGCGCCGGCTATGAGCTTCCCGCTGCCGGCAGGGGCTCTGTTCAGCCACAGGTACAAAAGCACCGCCAGAGCCAGGGGTATGTACAGGGTCAGCAGCATCCTGAAGCCCAGCAGCCCCGCCGCCAGGCTCAGCAGGGCGGCCAGGACCTGGGCCATGTATTTCTTCCGCCCCGGCTCGCCGGGGAACCGGGCCACGGCCCCCAGCACCACAAAGCCCGTGGCCAGAAACTGTATATAATAGGCAAACTTATAGACTATCTCAAAATAGCTCCGGGACAGGGGCAGCAGCATAAGGGCCGCCAGAAGAGGAAAGCTCTTTTTCAGCTCCAGCTTCCGGCAGAAATAGTGCAGGCTCAGCAGCAGCAGGGCTATGAGCAGGGCCGTACCCCCCCAGCGCACCATGCGCCAGTTGTCCGTGAAAAAGAACATCAGCTCAAAGGCCAGCTGGTCCGACAAAAACTCTATCTCCGTGGAGTAGTACCAGTTCTTGGACATTATGGCCCCGCCCTGGTCCGCCAGGTGCTTTGCAAACACCAGCTCGCTGGAGGCGTCGGAGTCCAGGGTGTACACCGTGTAGCGGGCCAGGAAAAACAGCAGGACAAAAAGCGTCCCCGCAAAGACGAGCCAGGGCAGATATCTGCCCTTGTCTCCCAGTCTCTTCATTTTCATCAGCTCTCCCCCTCTTCGCCGCCGTAAAACTGGCTGCGCATCTCTTCATAGGATTCGAAGCCGTAGACTATGTATTCGTCCAGGGCTCCCGTCTCGTAGTTCTCGGTCTTGAATATCACATTCTCAGCCTTGAAATTCCGGGCAAACTCGCAGTAATAGTCCTCGTTGGCGGACAGCAGCACAAAGACCTTTCCCTCCCCCGGGGGCCGCAAATGGCTCTTGGCCTGGAGGAAGCCCACTATCTCGTCCGGGTCGGTGAGCTGGGCGAACTTCTCGTCCCAGACCCACAGCTCCAAAGCCCCGTCGCTCAGCTCCGTGAGCACATTGCCGTTCCAGAAGCTGGCGTAGCCCTGGGTATAGCCCGCCTCCGCAAGGAAGTCTGCGCACTCACGCTGGGCGCCGGTCTTGTCCTCCTTGCGCATCTCATTATAGTGGACGGCCCCGCACAGCAGGGCAAAGCAGCACAGGCCCACAAGCAGCAGATTTCCCGTTCTGCCGTAAACTTCCCTCTGCCTGAAGCAGACCACTATGGGCAGCAGGCCCAGCACCGCCGCCTGCACCATGTAACGCAGGGTGAAGACCATGCTGGTCAGGCAGTAGAGCAGGCACAACGCCGCCAGGGACGTGAGATAAAACAGGGCCGTAAACTCCTGGCCCCGGCTGTAGGCCCGCCGGTTTTTCAAAATGGCAAAGGAGGCGTACAGGCTCAGCGCAAAGAGGGCTCCCCCCAGGGCGCAGTACAGCAGGGGCAGGCTGAACACATTCTCCCCGGAGCGGTAGCCGAAGGCCTGGAGAAGTCCACCCAGGACCTGTTCCAGGCCCTCCAGATTGAAGGCGGTGAAGCTGATGCCGGTGACGTCCAGCACCGTGAATTTTTTCGCCAGGTACAGGACATTCACGGCGCAGCCGCAGACAGCGGCGGCGGACACCAGGGCGCAGCCGGCGAGAAAGCCCCGGTCCCCGGGGGCATCCCGGTCCAGCCACAGCATGAGCAGGGCCGACAGCAGCAGCGGCACAAACAGCGTCAGCAGCAGCCGCATGCCGTTGAGACCCACGGCAAAGGACAACAGCAGCCCCAGGGCCAGCAGCAGCCGGGCCAGGCCTCTGCGGCCCTTCCCTTTCCGGCGGGCATAGCTCCACACCGTCGCCGGGACGGCAAAGCCCATCACCGCATGGGGCAGGTAATAGGTGAATTTATACAGTACGTCGAAATATATCCTGGACAGGGGCAGCAGCATAAGCATTGCCGTCAGGGCAAAGCTGCCGCGGTTGTCCGTCTCCCGGCAGAACCAGTAAAAGGCCAGCACCAGGGCTATGAGCATTATCAGCATCCCGGTAAAGCGCAGCGCCCGCCAGCTGTCAAATACAGAAAACAGGGGCGTGAATATCAGCTGGCTGTAGAACACCCGCAGCTCGGAGCCGTAGAGCCAGTCCTCCGTGAGCAGGCGGCCCTCTTCGGACAGGAGCTTTGCCAGCACCAGCTCGCTGGAGGCGTCGGAGTCCAGAGTATACACGGTGTACCTGGCCAGGAAAAAGCACAGTATCAGAAATTCGCCCAGAGCCAGGAGCTGTTCTATCTGCCCTTGTCTGTTTCCAAGCTTCTTCATCGGACCACTTTCCTTTTTCAGACTATCTCCCCGTAGAGGGCCCAGGTGTTGCTGGAGACAATTTTTACCTGAATGAACTGCCCTATCAGGCTCTTGTCCCCCCTGAGATGCACCAATCGGCCGCCGTTGGTGCGGGAGGAGAGGTTGTACTCCTCTTTGCCTGTCTCGCCATCCACCAGCACCTTTACTGTCTTCCCCTCGTATTCTTTATGTTTTTCCCCGGAGATGCGGTTTGCCACCTCTGTGAGGCGGTCAAAGTGCCGCTGCTTATCCTCCCGGGTATAAGGGTCGGGCATCTCGGCGGCGGGAGTGCCCACCCGCTTGGAGTAGATGAAAGTGAACATGGCGTCATAGCGCACCTTCTCCACCAGCTTTATGGTATCCTCAAACTCTTCCTCCGTCTCTCCAGGGAAGCCAACGATTATATCTGTGGTAAGCACAAGGTCAGGCATATAGCTTCGGGCCAGCTCCACCTGGGCAATGTATTTTGCGCTGTCATAGTTGCGGTTCATCACCTTCAATATCCGGTCGTTGCCGGACTGGACAGGCAGGTGCAGCTGATGGGCGCATTTCTCACATTCGGCCATTGTCCTGAATAACTTTTCCGTAGCATCCTTGGGATGGCTGGTCATAAAGCGGATAAGGAACTCCCCCGGTATATCGTTTATCATGCGGATAAGGTCGGAAAAATCCACATCCAGGCCCAAGTCCCTGCCGTAGGAATTAACGTTCTGCCCCAGGAGGGTGATGTCCTTATAGCCGGCTTCCACCAGCTCCCTGGCCTCTGCCACCACGTCCTCCGGACGGCGGGAGCGTTCCCGGCCCCTGACGTAGGGCACCACACAGTAGGAGCAGAAATTGTTGCAGCCGTACATAATGGACAGCCAGGCCTTCACGCTGCCGTCCCTACGCTGAGGAATACCCTCGGCCATGACCCCGTCGCTCTTGTCGGCGGCAAAGACACGCTTGTGCTTTTCCATCACCTGCTTCAAAAGCTCGGGGAAACGCCACAGCTCATGGGGGCCGAAGACCAGATCCACTACGGGATAGGACTTCTTTATCTTCTCGGCCATGTGCTGCTGCTGCACCATGCAGCCGCAAACGGCAATTATCTGTTCCGGCTTGTTCTTCTTTGTGTGGTTCAACGCACCCACATTGCCCAGTACCCGCATTTCCGCGTGCTCCCGCACGGCGCAGGTATTCACCACTATAACGTCCGCCTGGTATTCGTCCTGGGTAAAGCCATAGCCCATAAGGGTCAGGTACCCCCTGAGCTTCTCGCTGTCCGCCTCGTTCTGCTGGCAGCCGTAGGTATCTACCAGCGCCAGGGGACGCCGGCCATCGGCGGTCACAATGTCAAATATTTCGGCGCATATATCCCTCTGGGCCTGAATCTGTGCCGGGTCTATTATTTTCTTTTCGTAAGCCATAGTTCTCTCCGCAAAACCTTCTTGCGCCCTCTTCCGGGTTATCTCAGGGCACAGTATTTCTCTTAATCTTAACATAAAAGCAGTGGAATTTTCAACACAAATAATGTATAATGTGGTTTCCAATCCAAGCTTACAGGAGGGCTGATCATGCCTGTTATAAATATACTCTCCCCTCACGTGGCGGACATGATAGCCGCCGGCGAGGTTGTGGAGCGCCCGGCCTCGGTTATAAAGGAGCTGGTGGAAAATTCCATAGACGCCGGAGCCAAAAACGTCACCGTGGAGATTCAGGACGGGGGCGCCACACTTATAAGAGTTACCGATGACGGCTGCGGCATGGCCCCTGAGGATGCGGGGGTGGCCTTCCTGCGTCACGCCACCTCCAAGCTACATGATGAGAGAGGTCTGGAGGCCATCAGCACTATGGGCTTTCGTGGTGAGGCTCTGGCCGCCATATCCGCCGTTTCGGAGATAGAACTTACTACACGCCGCCGTGGAGATCGGGAGGGCACCCGTGTTACCCTCACCGCCGGGGACATTCAGGAAATGGGTCCCTGGGGCTGCCCGGAGGGCTGCACAATGAGGGTCTCCCGCCTTTTCTACAATACCCCCGCCCGGCTCAAATTCCTGAAATCCGACAGGAGCGAGGCCTCCGCCTGCATCCAGGCGGCCCTCCGCTGCGCCCTGGGTCATCCGGAGCTTTCCCTGCGTTTTATCCGGGACGGCAAAGAGGAATTCTTTTCTCCCGGTGACGGACGCATGGAGTCCTGCCTCTATTCCCTGCTGGGCAGAGATGTGGTAAAGGACATGCTCAGGTGCGAAAGCTCCGGTGACGGCATGGCTGTCCGTGGATTTGTCAGTTCCCCTGCTGCCGGCAGAGGCAACCGCTCCGCCCAGTATTTCTATTGCAACGGCCGTTATATAAAGTCTGCCCTGCTGCAGTCTGCTGTGGAGCAGGCCTATAAAAACAGTCTGCTCACCGGGCGCTATCCTGCCTGTGTCCTCTATCTGGAACTGGGATACGGCAGTGTTGACGTAAACGTCCACCCCGCCAAAACGGAGGTGAAATTCTCCGCCGAGCGCCAGGTCTTTGACCTGGTCTACCATGCCGTACTCTCCGCCCTCAAGGGCGAGGAACGGGGAGCTCAGGTGGAGCTTTCCCCGGCGGTGAAGCAAATGGCCAAGCCCAAGTCGGATTTCTACAAAAGCATGAGTGCCAAGGATTTTCGGGAGGGTGGCTACAGTGTAAAATCCCCCGCCCCCCAGCCAAAGTCTCCTTCTGTTCCCGCCGGCTCAGTGACGCCGGCAGTGCCCGTCCAGAGCCTCGGCCTGCCCGGCACCGCGGTTTACCGGAAACCTGCGGCAGAGGATACCTCCGTGCTGCGCGCTTACGACGAGCCCTATCAGACGCGCCTTGACATGGGTCCTTCGACGCCTTTCGGCACCGACAGTCAAATTTCGACCCATCAAAGGGGCCAACATCTTGATAATACTAAGTTTTCCACACAGGCTGCACAAGATGATGTGGAAAACTCTGTTCAAAATGTTGAAACCTCCAGGGTGCCCGACCACAAGATAGTGGGCGAGGCGATGAAGACCTACATCATAGTTGAACTTGGTGACGGCCTGATTTTGATAGACAAGCACGCCGCCCATGAGCGTATGATCTTTGATTCCCTCAAAGCTCAGGACAGGGAAATAATGGCCCAGGCCCTCATAAGCCCGGTGACCTTCCGCTTGAGTTCAGAAGAGGGGGAGCTGCTGGAAAAAAACGGCGAGCTTCTATGTTCCCTGGGGTTTGAGTTGGAACCCTTTGGGGAAAATGAATATATAGTGCGTGCCGTCCCTGCGGACATGCTGCCGGAGGACACTCGTGGCGCTCTGGAGGAGATTATGGAAAAGCTCCGCCAGGGCAAGGCCCCCGACCCGGCTTCCGCCAGGGATGAGATACTTCACACCGTCGCCTGCAAAGCCGCCATTAAGGCGGGCTGGGACACGGACAAGAAGGAGCTGGAAAAGCTGGTGGAGGCTGTGCTCTCAGGGAAAGTGAAATATTGCCCTCACGGCAGACCCGTGTCCGTGACAGTGACCCGCCGGGAGCTGGACAAGCTCTTCAAGCGCATAGTGTGAGCTGCCATGGCAGATAAGATAATCGTTGTGGCAGGGCCTACCGCCTCCGGCAAGACGGCCCTGGGCATTGAGCTTGCCTTGCAGTACAACGGGGAGATAGTCTCCGCCGATTCCATGCAGGTCTACCGGGGCATGGACATAGGCACCGCCAAGGCCACGGCGGAGGAGAGAGCCCAGGTCCCCCACCACATGCTGGACGTGGCGGAGCCCTGGGAGGACTACTCCGTGGCCCGCTATGTCTCCCAGGCGGAGGACTGCTGCCGGGACATTATCAGCCGGGGAAAGCTGCCTGTGATAGTAGGGGGCACCGGGCTGTATATAGATTCCCTAATCTCCGGCCGGGACTTTGCCGCCGTGGACTCTGACCTGGGGCTCCGGGAACGGCTGGGCCGGGAGTACGACGAGCTGGGCGGGGAGGAGCTCCACCGCCGCCTGGCCTCCATAGACCCAGAGAGGGCCGCAAAGCTCCCGCCCTCGGACAAGCGCCGGATAGTCCGGGCCCTGGAGATATATGAGCTCACCGGCATGACTATAACGGAGCACGATGAATACACCCGCTCCCTGCCTCCCCGCTTTGAGGCCGCCCCGGTACATCTGGGCTTTAAAGACCGCTCCCTGCTCTATGAGCGCATAGACCGGCGGGTGGACATTATGGTGGAGCAGGGCCTCTTCAAAGAGGTGGAGGGCCTGCTGGGCCGGGGCCTCTCCCCGGACTGCACCGCCATGCAGGCCATAGGCTACAAGGAGGCGGCCCAGGCCATTCTGGGGGACATGATCCCTCAGGAGGCGGTGGCGCTTATAAAACTGCGCAGCCGCCGCTACGCCAAGCGCCAGCTCACCTGGTTTAAGCGGGATGCCTCAGCCCTGCATATAGACTGGGAGAAGGAGCCGGATTTTGAATATGCCCGTGCCCTTTCGACAAAGTTTTTCCATGACCGCGGTATATCATGATGTAGTCTGAAGAGACACAAATACATCATGACAGGGCGGTCGGGGATATGGGCCGCTCTGAGAAAAAGGAGTTGGCTGAAATGCAGAAAACGCAAAATCTCCAGGATAATTTCCTAAACCAGCTGAGGAAGGACCGCTCTACCGTCACCATGTTTCTGATGAACGGTTTCCAGCTCCACGGCATAGTCAAGGGCTTTGACGGCTTTACCGTGGTGCTGGACAGCGACGGCAAGCAGCAGCTTATCTATAAGCACGCCATTTCCACGGTGGTGCCCCCCAGGCCCCTGGACTTTGAAGGGGATACATAAGCCGTGGATTCCGCCCGATATTTCTCTCTTGCGGCGGCCCTGGTATTTCTGGCGGTCTGCGCCTACATCGGCGCCGCCCTTTACTCCAGGGTGGAACAGCCGGAGATAGAGACCGTCCGCCTCCTGCAGGTGCAGGAGAGCGCCCGGCTCCAGGGCATAGTTCTGCGCCGGGAGCAGAGCCTCAGCTTCAGCTGGGGCTCAAAGCTCCTGGCCCAGGATTCCCAAAGGCTTGCCGCCGGGGAGACCCTGGCGGTGGACATGCTGGGCCAGGAGCTCCTGTGCCCCTGCTCCGCCGTATTTTTCAGTCGGACCGACGGCTTTGAAGACCTGGGGCCCCAGGATATAGAGGCGGATGATGTCTCCGCCCTGGAAAAGCTTTTGAACAGGAAGGCCGGGGAAAACGCCGACGGCCGCCTAGTCACCGACACGGCCTGGTATTACTGGGCCCTCACTTCTTCCAAAGATGAACTTCTCGCCTCCGGCCAGTGCTCCATACAGTTTGAGGGCCTGGAGGAGAGCGTCCAGGCCCAGGTCCTCTCCCTGTCGGAAAGCAGCGGAGGCAAGCGGGCCATACTGCTGCGCCTGACTCAGGGGGGCAGCGAATACCTCAGCCTCAGGAAAACGGAAGCGGAGCTCCTGTTTTCCCGGCACAGCGGCCTTTACCTGCCGGAAGAGGCCCTTATGCAGGAGGCCGACGGCAGTGAATTTGTCTACATACTCTCCGCCGGTATTGCAGAGAAACAGCCTGTGGAGATAATATATAGAGGCAGCGGCTTTGCGCTGGCTGCCCCCGGTTCCACGCCCCAAAGCCTGCGGGAGGGGGACCGGGTGATAGTGGGAAAAGATATATACGAAGGAAAGGTTCTGACGTAGTTGAGCATTGCTGAAAATCTCAGGCAGGTACAAGAAAAGATTGCCGCCGCCGCAGAGGCCTCCGGCCGAAGGCCGGAGGACATCATCCTGGTGGGGGCCACCAAGATGAACGACGCCGGGCGCATACAGGAGGCCATAGCCGCCGGGCTGCGCTATTGCGGGGAAAACCGGGTCCAGGAGCTGCTGGAAAAGCTGCCCCAGGGGGCCTATGAAGGGGCCGGGCTCCACTTTATCGGCCACCTGCAAAAGAACAAGGCCAAGCAGATAGTGGGTAAGGTCTCCCTTATCCAGAGCGTGGACAGCCAGGAACTTATGGCCCTTATAGACCGTCTTGCCCTGGAAAGGGGTATAGTCCAGGACATTCTCCTGGAGGTGAATGTGGCCGGGGAGGCCGCCAAATCCGGTTTTCGGCCTGAGGATGTGGCCGCCGCAATAGACGCCGCAGCCCAATATAAGGGGATTTTCGTCCGGGGTCTCATGGCTGTGCCCCCGATTTGCAGCGACGGCAAAGAAAATATCCCATATTTTCTTCTTATGAAGCAGCTTTTTATTGACAATGGGGTGAAAAAATACGATAATGTATCTATGGGCCTTTTGTCCATGGGCATGAGCGGCGACTATGAGACCGCTATAGCCTGCGGCGCCAATATGGTGCGCGTGGGCTCCGCCATCTTTGGACAGCGCATCTACCCCGCCCGCCAAAACTAGCACTTTCACTGGAGGAACGCCATGGGTTTCATGGATGAATTGAAAAAGCTTACCCAGCCCTATGAGGATGACGACGACTTCTTCGAAGGGGCTGACCTGAGCTTCAAGCCCCAGCCAAAAGCCGAGGCTCAGCCTAAGACCGGCAACGCTCAGATGGTCTTTGAAAACTCCTTCGCCGACGATACCCCGGCGCCGGAGAACCAGGGCCAGCAGAGCGGCAGCGAGTCTTCCGGCTCCGGCGGCCTCTTCGCCAATCTGGGCCTGAGGAAGAACTCCAAGCCCAAGACCCCGGGCCGGGAACGGATGATGAACTTCGGTGGGAAGGACACTCAGGTCATTCTCTTCAGCCCCAAGAGCTTTGATGAGGCCGGAGAGCTGGTAAACTATATGCACCGCAAGCTCACCGTGGTTATGACTCTGGAGGGAGTCCCCACGGATATGGCCCGGCGGCTGCTGGATTTCCTGTCCGGCATTGCCTATGCCCTTCAGGGTAAGATAACCCCGGTCTCCGCCAAGACCTATTTCATAACCCCCCAGAATGTGGACATTCTCGGCACCCAGGATCAGCAGCCCGAGAGCTCAGGACACTATTTCTAAGACATAACAACGAAAGGTGGATAAGCAAATGATCACTGCACAGGATATTCGTGAGAAGACTTTTGAAAAGGCCCGCATCGGCGGCTACGACATGGCCTCCGTGGACGACTTCCTGGAAGAGCTGGCCGACGACATCACCGCCTCCCAGAAGGAGAACGCCGTCCTCAAAAGCAAGATGAAGGTCCTGGTGGACAAGATAGAGGAGTACAGAGCCAACGAGGAGGCCCTGAACATGGCCGTCCTCTCCGCCCAGAAGCTGGCCGTACAGATAGAGAACGAGGCCCGCACCCGGGCCGCCAACATGCTGGCCGACGCCGAGAAGCAGGTAAAGGCTACCGTGGGCTCCATCGAGGAGCGGGCCCAGGCCGAGGAGAAGCGCCTGGAGGAGGCCAAGGCCGCCACCGCCAAGTTCCTGGAGACCGTGCGCAATATGTGCTCCACCCAGATCACCAATATCGAGGCCATCACCTCCGGTGTGGCCCCCAAACAGGCCCCTCAGCAGCAGGCGGAAGCCGGCAAGGTTGACGAGGCCGTGCGGAGCATTGAAAATTCCGCCTCACGAATACAGGCCGACCCCTCCATACAGATAGACATTTCCCCCGCAAGAGAGGCGCCTGAAGCCCAGGGCCGTGCCCGCAAGTTTGAGAGCACTCAGCCCTTTTCCCTCTGATTAGACCTGGTCTTCGGGGCGGGCGCCGCGGCGCGCGCCCCATTATATTTGAAAGGGTCTGAGGACCCACCCTAACTTATACAGATAAACAGGAGAAAAGAAACATGCCACAGGATTACAACGCCAGTTTGAATTTGCCGAAAACCGATTTCCCCATGCGCGCCGGCCTGCCCGCCCGGGAGCCGGAGATGCTCAGGCGCTGGCAGGAAATGGACCTTTACAATGAACTGCTGAAAAAGAACGAGGGCAAGCCCCGCTTCAACCTCCATGACGGCCCCCCCTTCTCCAACGGCAACATCCACATGGGCACCGCCATGAACAAGTCCATCAAGGACTTCATCACCCGCTCCAAGGCCATGCGGGGCTACTACACCCCCTACATCCCCGGCTGGGACAACCACGGCATGCCCATAGAGTCCGCCATCATCAAGGAGCAGAAGCTCAACCACAAGGCCATGAGCGTGGCGGATTTCCGCTCCGCCTGCCAGGCCTACGCGGAAAAGTACGTGGGCTTGCAGATGGAGAGCTTCAAACGCCTGGGCGTTGTGGGCGACTGGGAGCACCCCTACCTCACCATGAACAAGGAGTTCGAGGCCGACGAGGTGCGCATCTTCGGCATGATGTATAAAAAGGGCCATATATACAAGGGCCTCAAGCCCGTGTACTGGTGCGCCAAGGATGAGACCGCCCTGGCCGAGGCCGAGATCGAATACCAGGACGACCCCTGCACCACCGTCTATGTGAAGTTCCCCATGAAGGACGACCAGGACAAGCTGAGCCACCTGGACCTGAGCAAGCTCTACTTCCTCATCTGGACCACCACCATCTGGACCCTCCCCGGCAACCTGGCCATCGCCCTGCATCCCGACGAGTCCTACGCCGTGGTGAAGGCTCCCAACGGGGAGATGTACATCATGGCCGAGGCCCTCACCGAGAAGGTCATGAAGATCGGCGGCTTCGACAGCTATGAAATTGTGGAGAGCCACCCCGGCTCCTTCTATGAGAACATGCTGGCCCAGCACCCCTTCCTGGACAAGACCTCCCGCCTGCTGCTGGCCGACTACGTCACCATGGACTCCGGTACCGGCTGCGTCCACACCGCCCCCGGCTTCGGCGCCGACGACTATCTCACCTGCATGCGCTACGGCATGGAGATGGTGGTCCCCGTGGACGACCAGGGCCGCCACACCGACTACGCCGGCAAGTACGCCGGTATGACTACCGAGGAATCCAACCCCGTCATCCTCAAGGACATGAAAGAGAGCGGCATGCTCTTTGCCTCTGAGGACATTATCCACAGCTATCCCCACTGCTGGCGCTGCAAGAGCCCCATTATCTTCAGAGCCACTCCCCAGTGGTTCTGCTCCGTGGACTCCTTCAAGGACGAGGCCATCCAGGCCTGTGAGAACGTGCGCTGGCTCCCCGCCTGGGGCAAGGACAGAATGGCCGCCATGATCCGGGAGCGTTCCGACTGGTGCATCTCCCGTCAGCGCCGCTGGGGCCTGCCCATCCCCGTGTTCTACTGCCAGGACTGCAAAAAGCCCGTGTGCACCGACGAGAGCATCGAATCCGTAGCCTCCATCTTCGAGGAGAAGGGCAGCAACGCCTGGTTCGAAATGGATGCGGCTGAGCTTCTGCCCCAGGGCTTCAAGTGCCCCCACTGCGGCGGCACCCACTTCTTCAAGGAGACCGACACCCTGGACGGCTGGTTCGACTCCGGCTCCACCCACTATGCCGCCATGCTCCGGGACCAGGGCTTCTGGCCCGCCGACATGTACATGGAGGGCGGCGACCAGTACAGAGGCTGGTTCCAGTCCTCCCTGCTGGTGGCCGTAGGCGCCCTGGGCAAGGGCGCGCCCTACCGGGAGTGCCTCACCCACGGCTGGACCGTGGACGGGGAAGGCCGGGCCATGCACAAGTCCCTGGGCAACGGCATAGACCCCAACGATATGATAAAGGAATTCGGCGCCGACATCGTCCGCCTCTGGGCCGGCTCCGCCGACTACCATGTGGACGTGCGCTGCTCCCGGGATATCTTCAAGCACCTGAGCCAGAACTACCTGAAGTTCCGCAACACCGCCCGCTACTGCCTGGGCAACCTCAACGGCTTTGACGCCGACAACTTGGTTGCGCCTCAGGACATGCTCCCTCTGGACCGTTGGGTCATCACCAAGCTCAATGAGCTCATTGAAAAGGTGGAGGAAGCCTACAAGGATTACGAATTCCACGTGGTGTCCCACGCCATCAACGACTTCTGCGTGGTGGAGCTGAGCAGCTTCTACCTGGATATAATCAAGGACCGCCTCTACTGTGAGGAGCCCAATGGTCTGAAGCGCCGCAGCGCCCAGACCGCCCTGTACCTGATTCTGGACAGCCTGACCAAGATGTTCGCCCCCATTCTGGCCTTCACCTGCGACGAGATCTGGCAGGCTATGCCCCACCGTCAGGGAGACGACGAGCGCAACGTGGTGTTCAACACCATGAACAAGCCCTTTACCGACTATGCCCTCCCCGCCGATGAGCTTCAGAAGTGGGACACCCTCATCTCCGTCAGGGACGATGTGAATGGCGTGCTGGAGGCCGCCCGTGGCGCAAAGCGCATCGGCAAGCCTTTGGAGGCCGCCGTCACCCTCAGCGTCAAGGACCAGGCCGCCAAGGAGGCCCTGGACTCCATCTCCGACATGAATCTCTCTGAGCTCTTCATCGTCTCCGCCTGCCTCATTGAAGAGGACGCTCAGGAAGACAGCCAGGCTGTCACCGGTGAGGGCACCAAGAATCCCGGTCTGCGCATTTCCGTAAAAGAGGCCCCCGGCACCAAGTGCCCCCGCTGCTGGATGCACTCCACCCATGCTCAGCCCGAGACCGGCCTATGCCCCCGCTGCGCTCAGGTCCTCTCCCGGCTCTGAGCCTACGCCAGGAAAAGGCGCCGCCTCTCCTTGGCGGCAGCAAAATACCGGCGGTCCCCGCCGGCAGATAGATAGGAGAAACTTATGCTTTATTCCATAGTTGCTTTGCTGGTCGTCATTCTTGACCAAGCGGTGAAGTTCTGGGTCACAAATAACCTCCTGGGTTACGATGTGGTGACCTTTATCCCCGGCGTTATAAGCCTTGTGAATGTACCCAACTACGGCGCGGCCTTCGGCATCCTCAGCGGCGGCAACGCCCGTATCGGCTTTATCATCGTCACCGTGATATTCTGCCTAGCCGTTATGGTGGCCCTGGCCACTAACTTCATCAATGGCCGTCTTGCCCGCTGGTGCCTGGTGATGGTCGCCGCCGGCGGCTTCGCCAACTGCATCGACCGGGTCATGTACGGTTATGTGGTGGACATGTTCAAGGTGGAGCTGTTCAACTTCGCCATCTTTAACGTGGCCGATATCTTCATCACCGTCTTTGCCATTCTCTTTGCCGTAGCCATTCTCTTTGAGAAGGACTCCACCGCAGAGGATGAGGACGAGGAGGAAGAAGAGGAAGAGCTTGACGAGGAAGAGGAGGATAAACCCCGCCGCGGTCTGCTTTCCCGTTTCCGCCATGACGACGAGGAGGAGGAAGAGAAACCCCGTCGCGGCAAAAAGGCAAAGTACGAAGACGAATATGAGGAATACAGAGCCAAGCAGCGCCCCGCCCGTCCGGCAGCTCCTGCCGGGAACCGGCCCGCTGCAGCAGCTCCCAGGACCCAAAGTGCCCAGAGCAGAACGGCCGCTCCCTCCAGAGCTCCGGCTCAGGCCAGAAATGTGGACCCCTTTGCAGAGTGGGAGAAGGCCAACGCCCGGGTAGATGCCCAGCGCAGCGGCAGCTTTGCCGCCAAGGCCATGGGCGCTCAGCCCCAGCCCAGAAGCGGAGTCCAGGGCGCCTCCGGCCAGCAGGGAGGCTACCGTCCCCCGGTGCAGCGTCCGGCTCAGCCGGCACGTCCTGTCCAGCCCGGCTATCCTCAGACTTCCCAGGGCAGCTATCCCCAGACCGCTCAGCCCCAGACCGCTCAGCCCCAGGCCGCACCCCAGCAGAGTCCGGCTCAGCCGGCGCCCCGGCCTCAGGCTAAGCCCGCCGATACCGGCTCCGACAGCGAGTTCAACCTGGACGACATTCTCAACGAATTCAAGTGATCGGCGGCATGGACGATATATTTATCACAGTAACAGCAGAGGAGAGCGGCGAGCGTATCGACGCTCTCCTCTCCCGCAAATTGGACTCTTTCAGCCGCAGTCAAATCCAAAAGCTTCTGGAGCAGGGCGCCGTCAGTCTCAACGGGAAAGCTCTGAAAAAGAACTACCGCTGCGCGGCCGGGGAAGTTTATGACATTCTTCTGCCTGATATGGCGGAGCTGCCTCTGGAGCCCCAGGACATCCCCCTGGACATAGTCTATGAAGACGGCGACCTGATAGTTGTAAACAAGCAGCGGGGCCTGGTGGTCCATCCCGCCCCGGGACATCCCGACGGCACTCTGGTGAATGCCCTGCTCTTTCACTGCGGGGACAGTCTCTCCGGCATCGGCGGCCAGCGCCGTCCCGGCATAGTCCACCGCATAGATAAGGACACCTCCGGCCTGATAATTGCCGCCAAGAACGACTTTGCCCATCAGGCCCTCTCCGCTCAGCTCTCCGACCACAGCCTCTGCCGGGAGTATGAGGCCATTGCCCGGGGTAATTTTAAAGAGAACTCCGGCACCATAGACCGGCCCATAGGCCGCCACCCGGTGGACCGCAAGCGCATGGCTGTGACGGCAAAAAATTCCAAGCCCGCCGTCACCCACTGGCAGCTTTTGACATCCTATAAAGGCTACTCTCACATCCTCTGCCGGCTGGAGACCGGGCGCACTCATCAGATACGGGTGCACATGGCCAGCATCGGCCATCCCCTCCTGGGGGACTACACCTACGGCGCCCCTTCCCCCGAAAAAGGTCTGGAGGGTCAATGTCTTCACGCCCGCAGGCTTCGCTTCATCCACCCACGCACAGGGGAGCCGCTCTGTCTGGAAACACCTCTGCCGGAGTATTTCCTCTCCGTCATGGACAGGCTGGGGCCTCCACTGCAATAAAAAAAGAAAGACGATGGAGAAATTACATATGAAGATTTCCAAGGTACTTATTTCCCTTGTCATATTTGGCCTTCTCTGCACTCTGGCAGCCCTGCTTATAAAGCTTATCTCCGGAGCCGTCAGTATTATCACAGGGCTATTAAACGCCGTTATTGCCCTGGTGGTAATAGCCGCCCTGGTGATTATCGTCATCTGGATGTTTCGCTATGCCTCCAGGCACAAATGAGGTTGGAGAAAACAGTTTGACCCCGGACAAGCTTCCTGCCAGTCCGGGGTCTTACAATGCTTCCATATTCATTTATCTCCTTTACAGGGCAGGGCTTGGGGCCTCGCTCCTCACATTTCAGAGCTCAGGCAATATACAGACCCAGCTCGCTGAAAACAGAGCGGCCTTCCTCCGGCTGTTCAGTCATGTTCTTCTGTACGGAGCTCCATGCCGCCGCGGAATCCGGCTGAGCGCTTCTCTCCATCAACACGGCACCCAAGGCGCCCACAAAAATTACCAGGCAGATAAGTGTTACTACCAGCTTCTTCATAAATAATCACCTCGCCTATTGAGACGCCCGCCAGCTAAGAAGGTTCCCAGGAAAAGGTAAAAAGCTCCGTAAAACGGAGCTTTTTAATAATTCTTAATAAACGGGTCTTATCAGTAATTCTCTTTGCGAAGCTCGAAATAGCTCTGGGGATGGGCGCACACAGGGCAGATCGCAGGGGCCTTGGTGCCTACCACAATGTGACCGCAGTTGCGGCACTCCCAAACCTTTACCTCGCTGCGCTCAAAGACCTGGGCGGTCTCCACATTGTGCAGCAGAGCCCGGTAGCGCTCTTCATGGGTCTTCTCTATTGCGGCAACGCCTCTGAACTTCACAGCCAGCTCATGGAAGCCCTCTTCCTCGGCCTCTCTGGCCATGCGGTCATACATGTCGGTCCACTCGTAATTCTCGCCCTCGGCGGCGTGGAGCAGGTTCTGGGCAGTATCTCCCAGCTCACCCAGCTCCTTGAACCAGAGCTTGGCGTG
The DNA here is from genome assembly GCA_944385705.1 of uncultured Oscillospiraceae bacterium. Lineage (GTDB taxonomy): Bacteria > Bacillota > Clostridia > Oscillospirales > Oscillospiraceae > Limivicinus. The sequence continues at coordinate 55,536 of CALWYF010000006.1, forward strand.
CTCCTTCTCATTATCGGCAGTCTTCTGGAAGAGCTCGGCTATCTGCTCAAAGCCGCCCTTCTTTGCCACGGATGCAAAATAGGTATATTTATTTCTCGCCTGGGACTCGCCGGCAAAAGCCTCCCATAGATTTTTCTCGGTTTTGGTGCCTGCATATTTGTTGGCCATATCTAAAACTCCTTTCGTATAATTGGGGTTTGCTATATTAAGATACCCAATTTTTCAATTTAAATCAAGTATAATGTGTGAACTATAATCTTAAGAAAACAAAAAAAAGAGAGACGCTATTGCGTCTCTCCTGTGTTGGCATTGACCTATCTTTCCAGTCCGTCTCCAGACAAGTATTGTCGGCACTGGTGAGCTTAACTTCTGTGTTCGGAATGGGAACAGGTGGACCCTCACCGTTAAAAACACCAACTATTCAAGGTTTTCTGTACCCTGAAAACTAAACAGAGGAAGCAAGGCTTAATGAACCTGCATAGATGTAGGTCAAGCCCTCGGGCTATTAGTACCAGTAGGCTGAACACATTGCTGTGCGTACACCGCTGGCCTATCAACGAAGTAGTCTTCTTCGACCCTT
>CALWYF010000007.1 GCA_944385705.1 uncultured Oscillospiraceae bacterium
ATTGAAGCTTTCCAGCTCTCAAAAGAATCTTTTGTCTTTTCAGACTTTTTAAAAGAACCCTTTTCTGGTGCTTATTTGCATAAGCTGTTCTTACATTGTTCAATTTTCAAGGTACACTCGCCAGCTCCCTCTCCGGGACAGCTTGATTATTTTAGCACAGACATTTCATTTTGTCAACAACTTTTTTCAAATCTTTTCATTTGATTTTCTGTTGTCTGACTTGATTTGAGATGTCCGCAGCACCGAAGTGCTTGGTTAATATAGCATTTGATTTGCCGTTTGTCAACAGTTTTTTTCAAGTTTTTTGGGGTTTTTTTAAAGTTTTTTCCAGCTTCAAAATCTTGTGGTTTTTTGCCTTGATTTGCCACAAGATGCGGGGCGCTCAACCGGGACATGCTTTACTTTTCCCGCCCTATCTGTCCTTGAAAAAAATGTTGCCTATGTAGGGCAGGGGCTCCATTTTTCCTGCATTGGCATTGCCTATGCCTTTAATAATCCAGTATATCTGCATCAGGACAACGATCCAGCTCAAGCCGAAGGCGGCGCCCAGCACCTGTCCGGCGGTAGTTACCGCAAAGAGGATGAGTCCCTGGCGGGCATGGTAAAGGGCGAAGCTGTCATCCCGGCAGAAGATAAAGGGCAGCATAAACAGTATCCAAATATAGGACAGGGAAGCCAGAAGTCTGTTGGACTGATAGCCCTTGGGTCTGCCTGCTCCGGGATAGTATTGTCTGTCATAGGGACCATGCTGTCTCTGGTTCTCCCGGCGGCGGCGTTCAGCCTCGGCCCATTTTCTGTTTTCCTCCCGGCGCTGTCTGGCCTCTTCCTCCTGCCGGCGCTCTTCCTCTTCTCTGCGGCGGCTCTCCTCATCTTCCCGGGCCTGGGCGGCGGAGCCGTATTGGTCATTTCCCTTCTGCTCCTGATCCATCCCGCAGGCCAGGCACTTGGTATGCCCGTCCGGAATATAAGCGCCGCAATTCTTGCAGTATGCCATGCTCTCCTCCATAGTCTTTAATAATGTATATTATACCCTATGGGATGGCTTTTTTCAACATATTCTATAATGAAGGCCTTCAGGAGCAAAAGCGGTGCTTGCCAATCTCCACTATAAGAGGTCTTGACCATATCCAGTCGCTGGTAGCAGTGCTGGGGTTAAAGTAGTATATGGCACCATAGCTGGGGTCCCAGCCGTTCAGGGCGTCCTGAGCGGCCCTGTAGGCGCTCTCCGCCACGGGCTGGTCGAACTGCCCGTCGTTGATGCAGGTGAAAGCCCAGGGCTGATATATGACCTCGGATATGGAATTGGGGAAAGAGGCATGCTCCACCCTATTGAGCACTACAGCTCCTACCGCCACCTGCCCCTCATAAGGCTCTCCTCGGGCCTCGGCAGAGATAAGCCGGGCCAGCAGATTCAGGTCCCCGGACTGATCGCCGTAGCCGGAAGAGCTCCCGGTGCTCCCCGATCCTCCAAGGCTCCCCGGCGTTATGCCCAGAGCAGCCAGGGTCTCGTCCCCTACCTGACCGTCAACACTCAGCCCGTTTTTTCTCTGGAAGTACTTGACTGCCGACTCGGTGGCGCTGCCATATATCCCGTCCACCTCACCGGAGTAGTAACCCCAGTTTTTGAGCCGGGTCTGTATCTCGGTAACTGCCGCCCCGGAGGAGCCTTTTTTATACAGGTCGGCCCAGGCATTCTGAGCCAGGGCAATTATAAATATGTTTACCGCAAAAATCACGGCCAGAGCCAGTATCAGCTTTTTCCTCTCGTTGGTCATTGTAATGCCTCCCCGGAACTTTTGTTTTTATTCTGTGAGGGCATTTGAAAAATATACCTTTGCTCTTTACTGTCGGCAGATTGGCCTTTATAATATTCCCCGGGCAATAGTATAATAAAGTAGGAAATTGTCCCCGGAGAGAGGCCGAAAAATTTTTTTGGATTTTTTGAATGGATTTCCCCATGCCGTTCGTATTATAGGCGAAGTCATAAAAGACTATTTAAAAACCTTGGAGGAAATCAACATGAAGAAAATCATTGCAGGAATTCTGGCTCTCACTCTGGTGCTCTCTCTTGGTATAGGCAGCGCTTTTGCCGCCGGTACTGGAGCGGGGAATAATTTTGTGGATGCCGATGGCGACGGTGTTTGCGACAACTACGGCACCGGCGCAGGCCGGGGCAACGGAGCCGGTTTTGTGGATGCCGACGGCGACGGTGTTTGCGACAACTACGGCACCGGCGCTGGCCGGGGCTTCCGGGGAGGCCGGGGCCGCTAAGGAAGGTGTTTGAATGCGGAGCGAATATGAGGTGAACGCGGCGGTGGAGCGGTATGCCGATACCGTGAAGCGGCTGTGTATGGTTCATCTGAAAAATACGGCCGACACCGAAGACATATTTCAGACGGTATTTCTGAAATATGCCCTCAGCTCCGCTGAGTTTGAGAGCAGGGAGCATGAGAAGGCCTGGTTCATCCGGGTCACCATAAATGCCTGCAAGGACCTGCTGAAGAGTTTTTTCCGCAGCCGCACCGTGTCTCTGGACGAGCTGGCGGAGCTGCCGGCTGAGATGAGCGACGATAACCGGTATGTTCTGGAGGCCGTGCTCTCCCTGCCGGACAAGTACAGGGAGGTGGTGTACCTCCACTACTACGAGGACTACACCGCCCCGGAGATAGGCAAGATATTGGGCAAGAACGTTAACACTGTCTACACCCTTTTGAACAGGGCCAGGCAGCAGCTTCGGGAAAAGCTGGGAGGTGAGGCAGATGAATGAGCGTATAAAGAGCGCCTTTGACAGTGTAAAAGCCGATGAGGAACTGAAGGAAAGGACCTCCCGCTATGTGGCTGCCAGGATTGAAAAGCGCCGCCCCGTCTTCCGGGCTGCAAGATTGGTGCCTATGCTGGCCTGTTTCGTGCTGGTGATATTGGTGGGCGGCTGGGCCTGGTTCAGCCCCAGCGCCACTATCAGCGTGGACATCAACCCTTCTCTGGAACTGTGGGTGAATCGCTTTGACAAGGTGGTCAATGTGGTGGGCTGGAACGAGGACGGCCGGGAACTGGCCTCCTCCCTGGACCTTAAATATATGGACTATGACCTGGCTATTGAGGAGATAATGGCCAGCGACCAGGTGAGCTCCATACTTCTGGATGACGGAGTCTTGAGTCTGGCGGTGGTTGGAGACAACGAGAAGCAGTGCGGCAGGCTGCTGTCCGGCTTACAGCGGAGCACCGCCGGGCAGGGCAACGCCTATTGCTACTCCGCCAGTGAAGAGGAACTGGAGGAGGCCCACAGTCTGGGCCTGTCCTACGGCAAGTATCGGGCCTACCTGGAGCTCACTGAGCTTGGAGCCGACATCAGCCCTCAGGCTCTGAATCAAATGACCATGCGGGAGATACGGGACATGATAGATAGCCTTTCCGGCGAGACGGAGAGCGGCTCCTCACAAACCCATGTCCCCGGCAGCGGTCAGGGTCAAGGGCAGGGCTCCGGTCAGGGCAAGGGCCCGGCCTGGGCCTGGAAATCAGAGGAGGAAAATTGAGCGGTATTGACATTTTTCTCCCGGAGAAATATATTTAAAGCAGCATAACAGGCATGGGGTGCGCTCCGCTGTGGGCACACTCCATACTTTTTAAGGGAGAGCTTTGCCATGCTGAACTTTGACTATAACAAATATTCCTATGCCTCCCGGCGGAACGTGGTCTTTGCCCGCAAGGGCATGGCCTGCTCCTGTGTGCCTCTGGCCTCCCAGGTGGGCATAGACACCATGAAACGTGGCGGAAACGCCGTAGACGCCGCCATCGCCATGGCCGTCACCCTGCCACTGGTGGAACCCACCTGCAACGGGCTGGGCAGCGACTGCTTCGTGCTGGTGTGGAGCGCAAAGGACAAAAAGCTTTACGGCCTCAACGGCTCCGGGCTTGCCCCCAGGGCCCTGTCTGCCCAAAAGGTGCGGAGCTTGGGTTACAGTGAGATGCCGGTAAACGGCTGGCTTCCCACCATGGTTCCCGGAGCCGTGGGTGCCTGGGCGGAGCTGCGCCGCCGCTTCGGAAGCATGAGTCTTAGGGAACTGATGGCTCCGGCCATGGCCTATGCCCGGGAGGGCTACCCGGTGCCCCTCAATGTTCACCGGCTGTGGGTTGGCGAGGCCAAAAGATTCAGGGCCGCTGCCGAAAAGGAGCCGGAGGTCTTTGCTCCCTGGCTGAAGTATTTCACCAAGGGCGGGGAGGCCTACGGCCCCGGCGAGCTCTTCCGTCTGCCGGAATACGCCGCCAGCCTGGAGAGTCTGGCCGCCACTGACTGTGAGAGCTTTTACCGGGGCGAGCTCATGGAGAAGATACTGGCCTTCTCTCAAAAGACCGGCGGCTATTTCAGCCGGGAGGATTTTGAGAGCTATCACCCCCTGTGGGTGGAGCCCATCAGCACCGACTACAAGGGCTATCAGGTCTTTGAGATGCCTCCCAACGGCCACGGCATAACCGTGCTCATGGCCCTGAATATTCTCAAGGGTCTGGAACTGGGAGAGAGGGACAGTGCCGATACATATCACAAGCTGATAGAGGCGGTGAAGCTGGCCTTTATTGACGCCAAGACCTTTGTGGCCGACCCCCGCTATATGCAGACCAAGGTGGAAGACATGCTCTCGGAGCGCTATGCCGCAAAGTGCCGCAGCCTCATAGGGGAAGAGGCTATATACCCCCTTGCCGGGGACCCCTCCTGCGGGGATACGGTCTACTTCTGCACCGCCGACGGGGAGGGCAACATGGTCTCCTTTATCCAGAGCAACTACATGGAGTTCGGCTCCGGGGTCGTCATCCCAGGTACCGCCATAAGTCTGCAAAACCGGGGCGCCAACTTCTCTCTGGACCCGGGCAGCGACAACTGCCTGGCCGGGGGCAAGCGCTCCTATCACACCATTATTCCCGGCTTTCTGGCCAAGGACGGTCAGGCCATCGGCCCCTTCGGGGTCATGGGCGGCTTCATGCAGCCCCAGGGCCACGTGCAGGTGATAGTCAACACTGTGGATTACCATATGAATCCCCAGGACTGTCTGGATGCCCCCCGCTTCCAGTGGCAGGGCGAGAAGAAGATACAGCTGGAGGAGGCCGTCCCCGCCGCCGTTGCGGAGGAGCTGCGCCGCCGGGGCCACGAGGTGGAGATCGTCTCCGACCGTATAGCCATGGGCCGGGGCCAGATCATCTGGCGGCGTCCAGACGGCACCCTGGTGGGCGGCACCGAGCCCCGCTCCGACGGCTCCATTGCCGTCTGGTAAAGTCTCAAAAGGGCTTGACCCGGCGGGTCTGAGATGTTAAAGTAATTATGTACTTTGAATAACGAGGTGAAAAGATGTACAGTTTTTCCTGCAAATAAATAGGAAGCCGCAGCAAGCCCCCCGTTTGCGGGATTGCTGCGCCCGCTGCAGGAAAACTACATCTCCAAACGCTCTCTATAATCCTCCGCCCTCATTGGGCGAAGGCTTACGGACATGGGTGCCGCAGGAATAGATTTTCCTGCGGCACCCATGTTTTATTGCGGCTCCGGTTTTATCAGCCCCGGAGCCCTGTTCAGGGAGGTATGCAATATGTCGCTTATCAAAGTGGAAAATCTGACTTTTTCCTACCCTTCAAGTTACGAAAACATTTTTGAAAATGTGAGCTTTCAGATAGACACGGACTGGAAGCTGGGCTTTATCGGCAGGAACGGCCGGGGCAAGACCAGCTTTCTCAAGCTCCTCATGGGCGAATACCAGTATCAGGGGAAGATAGTCTCCTCAGTTAAATTCGACTACTTCCCCTATCCCCTGGAGGACACAGGCAGGCCCACCCGGGAGCTGCTCTCCCAGGTGTGTCCCCAGGGGGAGGACTGGGAATTCCAGCGGGAGCTCTCCCTGCTGGAGTTGGAGGATGAGGTCCTGGAGCGGCCCTTTTCCAGTCTCTCCGGCGGGGAGCGGACCAAGGCCCTGCTGGCCGCTCTGTTCCTTAATCCCGGACACTTCCTGCTTATCGACGAGCCCACCAACCATTTGGACCGCCGGGGCCGGGAGCTTGTCTCCGCCTATCTCAAGAAGAAAAAAGGCTTCATCCTGGTCTCCCACGACCGCAGCTTCCTGGACGGCTGCGTGGACCACATACTGTCCATAAACCGCGCCGACATCCAGGTGCAGAGCGGCAGCTTCTCCTCCTGGCTGGAAAACTTCCAGCGCCGGCAGGACTTTGAGCTGTCCCGGAACAGGCAGCTGCAAAAGGAGATAAAGCAGCTGCAGCAATCGGCAAGGCGCAGTTCCGCCTGGTCCGACAAAGCCGAGTCAGGCAAGTACGGCTCCCGGAATTCCGGATTGAAGGTGGACCGGGGCTATGTGGGCCACAAGGCCGCAAAGATGATGAAGCGTTCCAAGAATCTGGAGGCCAGGCAGCAGCAGGCCATAGAGGAAAAATCCGGCCTGCTGAAAAATGTGGAGACGGCGGAGAGCCTGAAGCTGTTTCCCCTGAGCCATTACGCCCAGCAGCTCATTAGCCTGAAAGACTGTGCGCCGGCATACGGCAGCAGAGAGGTCTGCCCCCGCCTGAGTTTCAGTCTGAGCCGGGGCGAGCGCATCGCCCTGGACGGCAGGAACGGCAGCGGGAAATCCAGCCTGCTGAAGCTTCTGGCGGGGCAGCCGCTGGAGCACAGCGGCAGTTTCAGCCTTGCCTCTGGGCTCATAGTATCCTATGTGCCCCAGGACAGTTCCCACCTGTCCGGCCCCCTGTCCGCCTATGCCCGCTCCGCCTCCATAGACGAGAGCCTTTTCATGACCATACTCAGGAAGCTGGGCTTCTCCCGCTCTCAGTTCGACCTGGAACTGGAGGAGCTCTCCGCCGGCCAGAAGAAAAAGCTCATGCTGGCGGAGAGCCTGTGCCGCAGGGCCCACGTGTATCTCTGGGATGAGCCTCTAAACTACATAGACATATACAGCCGCATGCAGATAGAGGAGCTGATAAAGGAATTTTCCCCCACGATGGTCTTTGTGGAGCACGACGCAGCATTCAGAAACGCCGTCGCCACCAGGGTCATAAGCCTATAAAAGCCCCGCCAGCCGCCCCAGGGCGGCCACTCCGGCGCACAGCAGCAGTCCTATGGCCGTGGGCAGCAGGGCGGATAGGGCCGTCCACTTCAGGCTCCCCGTCTCCTTTTTTATGGTCAGCAGAGTGGTGGAGCAGGGCCAGTGGCACAGGGAAAAAAGGATGACGCATAGTGCCGTCACCGCCGTCCAGCCCTGCGCTCTCAGCATCGGTGCCAAGGCCGTCAGCTCACCCAGCTCAGTAAGGCTGCCTCCTGTGCTGTATATCATCACCGCTATGGGCAGAACTATCTCGTTTGCGGGAAAGCCCAGGATGAAGGCCAGGAGTATCACCCCGTCCATACCCAGCAGGCTCCCTAGAGGCTCCAGCCCTGCGGCAAGGGCGGTGAGCAGATTGGCCTCTCCCAAGCGTATATTTGCCAGCAGCCACAGCGCCGCTCCTGCCGGGGCCGCCACCGCCGCTGCCCGGCCCAGGACGAAAAGAGTCCTGTCAAACACCGAGCGGACTATCACCTTTCCCAGTTCCGGCCGCCGGTAGGGAGGCAGCTCCAGAACGAAGGCGGAGCTCTCCCCTTTCAGCAGCGTCATGCCCAGGAGCTTTGTGCTCATGAGCGTCAGCACCACGGCCAGAAGTATCAGCCCCGTAAGGGCCAGGGCGGACAGCAGGGCATTCTCCCTGCCGCTTATGAGAAACATGCTTATCAGGGCAATGATGGTGGGGAAGCGGCCGTTGCAGGGCACCAGGCTGTTGGTGATTATTGCCAGCAGCCGCTCCCTGGGGGAGTTGATTATCCGGCAGCCCACCACCCCGGCAGCGTTGCAGCCGAAGCCCATAGCCATGGTCAGGGCCTGACGGCCGCAGGATGAGCAGCGGCAGAAGGGCCTATCCAGATTGTAGGCTATTCTGGGGAGATAGCCCGAGTCCTCCAGCAAGGTGAATAATGGAAAGAATATGGCCATAGGCGGCAGCATCACCGACACCACCCAGGCCAGGGTCTTGTAGGCCCCTTCCACGATAAGTCCCGTAAGCCAGGTCGGAGCTCCCAGCCAAGCAAAAAGCTTCAGCAGCCGGTCGTATATGTAAAAGAGCCCGGCGCTGAGCCACTGGGAGGGGTAATTGGCCCCTTTTATAGTGAGATAGAATATAAGAGCCAGCAGCGCTATCATCATGGGATAGCCAAAAATTTTGGAGGTGAGCAGCCGGTCTATGGTCCTGTCCCTCTGACTGTAGCCCTTCTCCCCGTTCTCCACTGCACCCCGGCATATCTCCTCCCCTGTTTTTACCAGAGTTGATACCAGCATATCCTGGAGTCGGTCCCGGTCTATGCCTTCCTGAGACAGCAGCCTGCGCTGCTCCTCCGCTGCGTTTCGCAGCTCCAGGCCCACCCGGTCCTCCATCTCTCCCAGCAGCAGGCGCAGGCAGATAAAGCGGGGAGACACCCCTTCTATCTCCCCAGCCAGAGGCAGCAGGTGTTCCATGGCCTGCTCCACCGGTTCCGGATAGCTCAGTCCCGTCTCTCCCCTTTCGGCCGGAGCATCAAAGGCCCGGTCCAGAGCCTTCAGCAGCTTCTCCCGACTTTTTTTGTCTCTGGCCACCGTTGCCACCACCGGCAGTTTCAGGCGCTCCCGGAGCTTCTCCAGGTCTATATGTATGCCTTTGGCCTCCGCCTCGTCCATCAGGTTCAGGCACAGCAACACCGGTCTGCCCGTCTCCAGAGTCTGGAGCAGCAGGTTCATATTTCTGTCCAGGCATGTGGCGTCGCAGACGACCAGCACTGCATCGGCTCCGCCGAAGCAGATAAAGTCCCGGGCCAGCTCTTCCTCCGGGGAATCGGCCATGAGGGAGTAGGTCCCCGGAAGATCCACCAGCACATAGCCTCTCTTCTCTCCCCGGCAATAGCCCCGGGCATTGCTCACTGTCTTGCCCGGCCAATTGCCGGTATGCTGTTTCATGCCGGTGAGGCTGTTGAATATGGTGCTCTTGCCCACGTTTGGATTTCCCGCCAGGGCTATTATCTTATCTTCCGGCCTGGGGCGCAGCATGTGGGCTTCTCCCCTGCCTATGCCTCTGCCTGTGGATTTGACGGTCAGGCCCATGTTACCTCCCTCCCATTCTTCACCGGGGCGGCCCTTGTTGGGCCGCCCCGGTGTCCGCTTGTCAGCTTCTATTTACGATAATGTCTCTGCAGTCTCTGTCCCTGATGGCCAGCATACTTCCCCGCACCAGAAAGGCCTTGGGGTCTCCCCCCGGGCTAACGCCCAGGCACTCCACTCTGGTTCCCTCCACCATGCCCATATCCAGCAGGCGGCGCCGCAGAGCTCCGCTGCTGTTAAGGCATTTTACAAGGGCCGTTTCCCCGGGCCGCAGACTGTGGAGACCAAAGCTACTTTCCACAATGTTCCACCCGCTTTACGCTGCATTATATGCCTCAGCGCCCTGTCCTGACACTCCGGCTTTCTCCAGTGCATAAACGCGAAAAGTCCCCGGACCATCAAGGTCCGGGGACTTTGGATTAACTCTTGTTTCTATCAGCCTTTGGCGGCCTCCATACCTGCCACCAGGGCCTTTTTGTTACCCTCCAGGAACTTCATTTTTCTTTCGCCCAGCTCTATACGGATAGCTTCCACCATGGTGTCTAAGCTGACGATGGGCTCCTTTTCCAGCATGGCGCCCAGGATAGCAACGTTTGCACCCTTGGGGTTGCCCACGCTCTCGGCTATGCCCATAGCGTCGCAGTAGACCACTTTGATATCGTCTCTCACGCTCTTGCGGTCTATTATAGAGCTGTTGATAACCAGCAGTCCGCCGGGCTTGACACTGCCTTCAAACTTATCCAGAGAGGGGGCGTTCATGGCAACAACCACGTCGGCCTTATCCACCATGGGAGAGGCCACGTCCTCGTCGCTGACGATGACGGAGCAGTTGGCAGTACCGCCGCGCATCTCGGGGCCGTAGGAGGGGAGCCAGGAGACGTGCTTTCCGTCCAGCATACTGGCCATGGCGACGAACTTACCGATAAGCAGCATGCCCTGGCCGCCGAATCCGGCAAAAATAAACTGTTTCGTCATTATTTATTTGCCCCCTTATCTTTATACACGCCCAGAGGATAGTAGGGGATCATATTCTCTTCCAGCCATTTCATTGCCTCAACAGGGCTGAGACCCCAGTTGGTGGGACAGGTGGAGAGAACTTCGACCATGCAGAAGCCCTTGCCTTCCATCTGGTACTGGAACGCCTTCTTGATAGCCTTCTTGGTTTTGATGATATTGGCATTGTTGTTCACGGCGCAGCGCTCGATATAGTAGGAGTCGGGAACCTGCGCCAGCATCTCGGACATCTTTATGGGGGCGCCGCACCAGGCCTCGTCACGGCCATAGGGGGAGGTAGTGGTGCGCTGGCCCACCAGGGTGGTGGGAGCCATCTGGCCGCCGGTCATACCGTAGATGGCGTTGTTGACAAAAATGGTGCATATCTTCTCGCCTCTGTGGGCAACATGGACGATCTCGGCGGTACCGATGGATGCCAGGTCACCGTCGCCCTGATAGGTGAAGACAAGGGCATCGGGTTTGGCTCTCTTCACGCCGGTGGCCACGGCAGGAGCGCGGCCGTGGGCAGCCTCCAGCATATCCACATTGAAGTAATCGTAGGCGAAAACGGAGCAGCCCACGGGAGCCACACCCACGATGTTGCCGCCCATGCCGGACTCCTCCAGAGCCTCAGCCACCAGACGGTGGATGATGCCGTGGTTGCAGCCGGGGCAATAGTGGAAGGGCTTATCGGTCAGATATTTAGTCTTTTCAAATACTACAGACATTTACTTACCCTCCTTCATTTCGAGGATCTTTGCTACGATCTCTCCGGTAGTGGGCATAAGGCTGCCGCAGTGGCCGAAGTATTCAACGGGCTTGGTGCCCTCGAGGGCCAGCTTCACATCTATGAGCATCTGGCCTTCATTGGCCTCCACATCCAGCACTGCCTTTGCGTTGACGGCAGCCTCTTTCAGCTCCTTGTAGGGGAAGGGCCACACGGTGATGGGACGGAAGAGGCCCACTTTGATGCCCTTTTCTCTCAGCTCGTTGACTGCGGACTTGGCTATACGGGCCACGGTGCCGAAGGCAGTGATAATGTAGTCGGCATCCTCGGTCATATAGGCCTCGTACATAACCTCGTTCTTTTCTATCTCGCGATAGATGGCCTGGAGGTTATTGTTATGAACGGTGAGCTCCTCGGTATTAATGTACAGGGAGTTGATAACGGCTCTCTTTGCCGGGTCATCGCCGGGCTTCCAGCCGGTAGCGGCCCAGGGTTTCTTCTCCGGGTCCACCTTGTACTCCACCATCTCCGGCATCTCCACAGGCTCCATCATCTGGGCCATGATGCCGTCGGCCAGGAAGAGGACGGGTACTCTGTACTTCTCCGCCTTGTCAAAGGCAAAGCCGAAGATATTGATTGCCTCCTGGATAGAAGCGGGAGCGTAGGTGATCAGATGGTAGTCGCCGTTGCCGCCGCCCTTGGTAGCCTGGTTATAGTCGCCCTGGGAGGCCTGGATGCTGCCGAGGCCAGGGCCGCCGCGCATTACGTTGAGGATAACGCAGGGCAGCTGAGCGCCTGCACAATAGGAAATGCCCTCCTGCTTCAGGCTGACGCCGGGGCTGGAGGAAGAGGTGATGACTCTGGCGCCGGTAGAAGCTGCGCCGTAGACCATGTTTATTGCCGCCACTTCGCTCTCCGCCTGGAGGAAGCAGCCTCCCACCTCAGGCATACGGGCGGACATGTATTCGGGGATCTCAGTCTGGGGAGTGATAGGATAGCCGAAGAAGAAGCGTGCGCCGGCGCGAATGGCGGCCTCAGCTATAGCTTCGCTACCCTTCATAAGGGTCAGTGCCATTTTAATTTCCTCCTTAATCCTTTTCTATGTGGATCGCCACATCCGGGCAGGTACGGGCGCAGGATGCGCAGCCGATGCATGCCTCAGGTTCCACTACCTCTGCGGGGTGGTAGCCCTTTGCGTTGAGCTTGGTTTTTGAAAGGGCAAGGACGTTCTTGGGGCAGGCTCTGACGCACAGACCGCAGCCCTTACAAACAAGCTCGTTGATTGTCACCTTTACCATGATTCTACCTCTTTTCTTTTATGATTTTCCAGTTGTTACTGACTATCTGTGAAAGACCGCGCTCCGGCGGCCGGGACATACCTTTTAGTCTAGACTCCTGATCCAGCTGTTCCAGTCACGGGCCATATAGGTGTCTATATACATGGGCTTGCCTATGTACCTGGGGTCGTGGCCCTCAGAGAGGAACTGATCCAGCATCTGTTTTTTCCCGGAGGTGTAGAGCACCGGGACTCCGGTGAGCTCCGAAACCTGTTTTATAATTTCGTAGCCGTCTCTCAGTTCATCCGGCCCTGTGGCCTCAGCCAGGTTGGTGTTGTTTATCATTCCGCTGATTTTCAGTCTGGAGTGCGCCTGCATCTCCTCCTGAAGCCTGATTATCTTATCCACGGTGCCGGAAAGAGGACGGCGGATGTTGATAACATTGAGCACCTCCAGCGCTCCCTCTTCCAGCTCCACAAAGTCCTGATGGTAACGCCCCAGGGCCGTGGAGCCCACGGCATCTCCTCCTACGTCAAAAACCACCGTATCCCAATCCATATCAAAGGCGGAGGCCACCTCCGCAGGCAGTGACAGAGTCTCTATACCTGAGCAGGAAAAATTGGGAGACACCAGGCGTATCTCCTTCATCTCAGTGAGTTTGCCGTGTTCAGCCAGACGGAAATAAGTGTTCACCATGTCCAGGTCCAAAAGCTCGGTGCGCTTGCCCTGCTCGGCGGCCTGAAAGGCAAAGTTCAAAGCCAGCTCGGTCTTTCCGCTGCCGTAATTTCCAATCAGAACATAGACCTTTTTCACGTCCAGCACTCCTTCCTGTCGCGGCTTTTCCGCACTTATATTCTATCACCCCCGCAAGAAGTCCGTCAATGAACAATAGTGCCGATATTTACCAGGCTACAAATTGCAAAATGACGAAATAAATATATGATTGCTTTGATTTAAGTGCATTATATTCTTTTACATTTCAAATTTGCAAATATACAAAATCACCCCCGGGTATCGTGGCTTCGGACCCGGGGGTGATTTCCTATTCATGTTTGATGCTGGATACCAGCAGTATTACTTCGTTATTTGAGACGGTGGCCACACCTTCGCCCACCTCTATGCTGCCCCGTTCTTCGCCGGCAGAGTAGCAGACATTACCGGGCGAAACGGCGCAGAGCATATCGCAGTGGCCCCTGAGTATGCCCAGGCTGCCGAAGGCGGTGGGCAGTTTCACATAGTCTACATAGCTTTCATAGCAGTCGCCGTAGGCGGTGCTGACGCTGAGATGAATTTCATTGGCCATGGCGTCACCTCAGTAATTGTTCCGTTTGGCAATGACCTCGTCAATGGTACCGCACAGCAGGAAGGCCTGCTCCGGCAGGTCGTCCACATCTCCGCCCAGTATGGCCTGGAAGCCCTTTATCGTCTCCTTCAAGGGTACGTACTTGCCCTGCATGCCGGTGAAGTTCTCAGCCACATGGAAGGGCTGGGAAAGGAAGCGCTGTATACGCCGGGCTCTGTTGACGGTGAGTTTGTCCTCGTGGCTCAGCTCGTCCATGCCCAGCACGGCGATGATATCCTGAAGCTCCCGGTATTTCTGCAATACCTCCTGCACAGCCCGGGCAGTCTTGTAGTGCTCGTTGCCCACGATGTCCGCCTCCAGCATACGGGATGAGGAGGCCAGGGGGTCCACTGCCGGGTAAATGCCCAGCTCGGAGATGGAGCGGGAAAGCACGGTAGTGGCGTCCAGATGGGCAAAAGTGGTGGCAGGAGCCGGGTCGGTAAGGTCGTCGGCAGGCACATATACTGCCTGGACGGAGGTGATGGAGCCCTTGTGGGTGGACACGATACGCTCTTCCAGGGAACCCATTTCCGTAGCCAGAGTGGGCTGATATCCCACGGCGGAGGGCATGTTGCCCAGCAGGGCGGAGACTTCGGAGCCCGCCTGGATAAAGCGGAAGATGTTGTCAATGAACAGCAGCACATCCTGATGCTGCACGTCTCTGAAGTATTCGGCAATGGTCAGGGCGGACAGAGGCACCCGAAGCCTGGCGCCGGGAGTCTCATTCATCTGGCCGTATACCAGAGCAGTCTTCTCCACCACGCCGGACTCGGTCATCTCGTTCCACAGGTCGTTGCCCTCACGGCTGCGCTCACCCACGCCGGCAAAAACGGAGTAGCCGCCGTGCTCATAGGCCACGTTGCGGATAAGCTCCATGATAAGTACGGTCTTGCCCACGCCGGCACCGCCGAAGAGGCCTATCTTGCCACCCTTGGCGTAGGGGGTCAGCAGATCCACCACTTTGATGCCGGTCTCCAGCATGTTGTCTGCCGGCACAATGTCGGTAAAACTTGGGGCTTTCTGGTGTATGGGCCTGTACTCTTTGGCCTTGACCTCACCTTTGCCGTCGATAGGCTGGCCCACCACATTGAACATACGGCCCAGGGTCGCTTCTCCCACGGGCATTTCTATGGGCTTGCCGGTGGCGGTGACCTGGCAGCCTCTGGAGAGGCCGTCGGTAGAGCCCAGAGCTATGCAGCGCACAGTGCTGCCGCCCAGCTCCTGCACCACCTCTGCGGTGACGGATCCCCGGCCGCTCTCAAGATATACGGCGTCGTATATGGCGGGCAGCTCTCCCGCAGGAAAACGCACGTCCACTACCGGCCCTACAACTTTGCAAACAGTTCCTTTTTCCATTCTATTCTCCATTCCGCAGAGCATTTGCCCCGCCCACCACCTCGGAAATCTCCGTAGTGATCTTAGCCTGGCGGGTCCGGTTCAAAGTCAGGTTCAGTTCATGCAGCAACTCGTCGGCATTGTCTATGGCGTTGGTCATGGCGGTCATGCGGGCAAAGTGTTCGCTGACCTTAGCCTGCAGCAATACCTTGGCGATGTTGTTGTCCACATACATGCGGCTGAGAGTATTTACTAGGCTCAGCTTATCCGGCTCGAAGATACAGTCTCCGCCCTTTCCCCCGCAGTTCTCGTCCAGGGGCAGCAGCTGGAAGGCCTGGGGCCGCTGGCCCATAGACTCCCGTCGCTGATATACCAGCACCACCTTGTCTGCCCGGCCGCTGACATACAGCTCCTGAATATAGCGGGAGAGCTCCTGGCTCTGTTCCTGGGACGGGATATCCTCAATGTCGTCAAAGCAGCGTTCTACCTTCAGGCTCTTGTCCTGACGGTGTTCGCCGCTCCAGCGGCCGCAGATAAGCGTGAAGTATTCCGCCTGTTCCTGCTGCAGCTGAGCCCGCAGGAATCTCAGCACATCCCAGTTGTAGGCGCCGCAAAGGCCGCGGTTGCCTACAAAGAGGACGTAACAGACTTTTTTGATTTCTCTGGCCTTCAGCAGGGGGCACTCGTCCCCGTCGATGTCGGAGAGTACCAGGCTCATGGACTGGCGGCATTTTTCCGCAAAGTCCTCCAGTCTGGCAAGTTGGATCTGGGTTTGGTGCAGCTTGGCAGTTGAGACCAGCTTCATGGTCTTGGTTATCTTGCCGGTGCTCTCCACACCTTTGATCCTGGCCTTTATGGCATAGATGCTGGCCGTAGGCCCCACCTCCCTTCAGGCAAATTATCCGGATTCAGGGGCGAAAATCCCCCTTGAAATTTTCTATGAGCTGACGCAGCTGCTGGATCTGCTCATCGTTCAGCTTCTTGCCGCCGTCTATCGCAGCGCACAGCTCCGGTGCGTTCTCATAGGCATAGGCGGTCAGGCGTCTCTCAAATTCAGGCACCTGCTGGTTTTCCAAATCGTCCATAAAGCCCTCGTTGGCGGCAAATATGGCCACCACCTCTTCGGCCACGGTGCGGGGATCAAAGCGCTTCTGCTTGAGAAGCTCCGTAAGCTTTCTGCCTCGGTTCAGAGTGTCCCTGGTAGCCTTATCCAGATCGGAGCCGAACTGGGAGAAGCTCTCCAGTTCCCTGTACTGGGCCAAGTCCATTCTCAGGCGTGAGGCAAACTGCTTCATGGCCTTGGGCTGGGCGTCGCCGCCCACACGGCTGACGGAAAGTCCCGCATTGATAGCCGGGCGCACGCCGGAGTTGAAGAGAGACTCCTCCAGGAAGATCTGGCCGTCGGTGATGGAAATGACGTTGGTGGGGATATAGGCGGATATGTCTCCGGCCTGAGTCTCCACTATGGGCAGAGCAGTCATACTGCCGCCGCCGTTTTCGTCATTGAGGCAGGCCGCTCTCTCCAGCAGCCTGGAGTGGAGGTAGAACACGTCGCCGGGGTAAGCTTCTCTCCCTGGCGGGCGATGGAGCAGCAGACTCAGCTCACGGTAGGCCACTGCGTGATGGGACAGATCGTCATAAACGATCAGCACATGGCGGCCCTTGTACATCAGGTATTCGCCCATGGCGGCGCCGGTATAGGGCGCGATATACAGCATAGGCGCAGGATCGGAGGCTTTGGCGCTGATAACGATACTGTAGTCCATAGCGCCCAGCTCCCGAAGCTTGGCCACAATGCCGGCCACGGTGGACTCCTTCTGTCCTATGGCCACATAGATACAGATGACGTCCTTGCCCTTCTGGTTGATTATGGTGTCGACGGCAATGGAAGTCTTACCGGTCTTCCTGTCGCCGATTATAAGCTCACGCTGGCCCCGGCCGATAGGCACCAGGGCATCGATGGCCTTTATGCCGGTGTGCAGAGGCACAGACACAGGCTTTCTTGCTATGATACCGGGGGCCGGGCTCTCCACCGGCCTCGTCTCGGAAGTCAGCAAGGGGCCTCTTCCGTCCACGGGGTGGCCCATGCCGTCCACTACACGGCCTATAAGGCCTTCGCCCACAGGCACTTCCATGACCTTCCCGGTACGGCGTACCTGGGCGCCCTCATGGATATTCTCATAGTCACCCAAGAGCACGGCACTGACCCGATTTTTTTCGATGTCCATAACCATGCCTTGGAGGCCGTCCTCAAAGCTTATCATTTCCCCGGACATAACGTCGGAGAGACCCACTATGTGGCAGATGCCGTCGGCAAGGCTCTCCACAATACCGGTCTGGAAACAGCCGGGTTCGTTGGAAGCTGCGGCAAACTTATCCTTAAAGTAGCCGGCAATATCCTCGCTGGGACTTTCTCCGGCCTTGAGTTCTTCTCCCACCCGACGGATCATGTACTGCAGGCTTCCGTCGTATACGGTGTCCTCCAGCTTCAGACGCAGACCGCCTATGAGTTCAGGGTCCACTCTGACTTCAAGGCTGAACTTGCCGCCGGTCTTATTCTCCAGCAGGGCCTTCACCTTTTCCACCAGGCTCTCATCCAGAGTCTGAGCGGAGAAGAGTTCTGCCTTCAGCTCATCTCCCCAGCGGAGCTTGGCCTTGTCGCTGTCTGTGAGCTCCAGCATCTGCTCCAGCTGTGCTACAAAGCGCTGGGGCATGGCGCTGCGCTCTCCGGCATATTTGTCGCCTTCCAGTAGCTTTGTCGTCTCCTCCAGCAGCGCCCCTGTGCTCTCGTCTCTCAGCTCAGTCATAGTCTGCTGTTTCAGGCTGAGCATATCGTGGCGAGCCTCACTGAGCCTGCTGTCGGCCAGTGCTCTGCTCTCTTGGGCGCTGCGCTCTGCGCCGCGCTTTGAACGCTCCTTTGCCTGCTCCAGTATCTCCTGGCACTGGCTCTTGTTCTGAGCGTCCATATCCTCAAGGGTCTGTGTTATGTTCCGGGCGTTTTCCTCTGCCGCCTTGGCCTCTTCCAGCTCCCGGCTTATTTTCTGCCGGTTGCCTTCGATCATATTTATAACGATCTTCTTGCCGAACTTATATAGGAAAAAGGCCAGTATAGCAAAGTTTATAAGGCCAAACCATATGTTCCATCCACCCATACACAGTCACCCTCCTTCCTGCAAAAAATCTTTCCCATGTGGGGGTAATGCGCTGCCTTTTAATGGCATAGTCTGTCCGCAAGATCTGCGGCCAGCTGCCGGCGCTGCTCTTCCAGAGCCTTGCTTCCGGCCCGGCGCAGCTCCTGCGCCTCTTTTTCAGCCTGCTGCATCTTCTCCTCAGCCTGGATCTCCGCCTGCTTTGCAGTGGCTTCCGCCTCCTGCTGAGCCTGGGCTTTGGCCTGGGCCAGGATAGTCTCAGCCTGTTTCAGGCTGTCGGTTCTGCGGCCGTCCAGCTCTTTTTGGGTCTGAGCCAGTTTCTCTTTTGCCAGACGTTCCTGCTCGTGGCAGTCGTCCATGCGCTTTTGTCTCTGTTCTCTGAAGCTGATTACCGGTTTGTACAGCAGCTTATTGAGCAGAAACATAAGTATAAAGAAGCTCAGGACAGTGAGCAGCAGCTCAGAAATGTTGATGGTCAGCATGTCCGCTTCTCCTTCCGATAAAAAACGACCTTCAGATCTTGGCAATAAGCATGAAAGCTATGAGCAGACCGTAAATGGTCAGAGCTTCCATAAGGCCCAGGGAGAGTATCAGAGTGGAGCGGATGTCCTTGCTTGCCTCGGGCTGACGGGCTATAGCCTCCATAGCCTTAGAGGCGGCGATGCCCTGGCCGATGCCGGGGCCCAGAGTACTCAGAGCGATAGCTATTGCTGTAGCGATTGCAATAAGACCAGTTTCCATTTGTGTATCCTCCAATTAAGTAGTTGTGGTGTTTTCTCTGAATCCGGTGCGGGGTATCAATCCTCCCCTGCCGCCTCCGAGATGTAAATGGACAGCAGCATGGTAAACACCAGAGCCTGTATCAGGCAGAACAGCAGACTGAGCACCTGCATAAGCAGGGGCACGATAATGGGGAAAATGCCGTAGAGTTGTTCCGTGACCATTTCCTCGCCGTAGAGATTGCCGAAAAGACGCAGGGCCAGAGAGAAAGGCCTTATGAACATCTCCACCAGGGTCAGCGGCAACAATACGCTGAGGAAGGATTTCAGATAGCCCACCAATCCCTGTTCCTTAAATCCCACGGTGTGGATGGTAAAGAAGCCGATTATGGCCAGAGCTGCCGTGACGGACAGGCTTGCCGTAGGCACGGAGAAGCCTTTGAGATGTCCTGCGCCGGGGAGAAGACCGGAATAGTTGCATACGATAATAAATATAAAGAAGGTAGCCATCAGCGGGAAATACTTTTTGGCCAGCTTCTTTCCCATCACTCCCTCGAAATATGACTGGAGCTTGCTCACGCTCATCTCAGCCAGATTCTGCAGTACTCCGGGCACGTCCTTCATGTTTCTGGTAGCCAGCCATGACAGCAGCGCCAGCAGCGCTATTATCACCCACATGGTAGCCAGCACCCCGGTTATCTCAACCGGGCCGATGGAAAACAAAATATCTGATGAATGTTCCACCGTTTCACCTCCAATGCCAGACCTAGATAACTAGATAAAATTTGAGCATTCCTTCCGTCGAACTAATATAACACCACTTTCCGAAAAAAGAAAGTCCTATTTTAAATAAATTGAGATTTTTTTGACAAGCTCTTAGCGCTTTGTCTTTTTAAGTACTCTTTTTCTTCTTTCTTTTCTGCAATGCCGGTGTCGAAAAGCCTGGGAATGGCAGACTCTACTCTCCGTAGAGTTCCACTCTACGCTCTCCAAGCTACGGCACGGTTTCAATAGAGACTGCTGCGCTTTAATAGTTTGCTTTTTCCACAGGGCTGATTTAGTATAGCAGATAGTTGGAAAAAGGTTTTCCCCCATTTCCAGGCAAAGGAGAGTTCAAAAAATGATAAAGCTTTTTACAGATACATCGGCCAACCTTCCCATCCAGCTGATACACAAGTACGGCATTCAGGTTGTGTCCTTTGAGTACACCGTGAACGGCGTCTCTGCCGACTATTCCGCAGAGATGGACTTTGACGGTGTGGCTTTTTACAATGCCATGCGCTCCGGAGCGGACGTAAAGACAGGGCTTATCAATATGGCCAAGTTCAACGAGGCCTTTGAGCCTGAGCTTCGCGCCGGCAACGACGTTATATACGTGGGCATGTCCGGCGGTATCAGCGGCACTGCCGCCATAGCGGCGGTGGCAGCGGCGGAAATGGGGCAGAAGTATCCTAATCGTCGCATTCTCAGCTTTGACACCTATGCTGCCTCTCTGGGAGAGGGGCTTATGGTCATTAACGCCGCCGAGATGATAGCGCGGGGCGAGAGCTTTGACGCCGTCAGCGATATGCTCTACAGCATGCGGCCCAACATGTGCCAGTATTTTACCGTGGACGATCTGAAGTATCTCCGCAAGGGCGGGCGCATCAGCGGGACCGCCGCCGTCATAGGCAGTGTCCTGAATATAAAGCCCATACTTCAGGGGGACGACACAGGCCATATCATTCTCTGCGGCAAGATTCGTGGGCGGAAAAACGCTCTGAACAATCTGGCCCAGCGCTATGGACAGCTCTGCGCCGACAAGAGCGGCCTTATCGGCATAGCCCACGCCGACGACGAAGAGGGTACAAACTACCTGATCTCCAAACTGAAGGAGAACGGCTTTACCGGCCAGTGCCTCACCGTATGCTATGAGCCGGTCACCGGCTCCCACGTGGGCCCCGGCACAATTGCTCTTTTCTTCCCCGGCATACACAAGTGAAGTTTGTATGCAGCCTGAATGTGCATAATTCAGCCGTCCGCCCGAAATTTTCGGGCGGACGGCTTGGCTTGTCAAAGAAGGCATAGCCTTCATTGACAAAAAAGATTGCACTGCGCTTCATGCCTCGGTTGTACGCCAAAGGCGTACAATTCGACACTCCGCTCCGTGAGAAGTGTTTTCTGCGACGTACACGCCGCCGCAGAAAACGATTGAATTTATTTTTTGCTGCGGCAAAAAACTCTGCGAGGACTCTTAGCAGTCTCAGCCGTCCGCCCGAAATTTTCGGGCGGACGGCTGAGTTTAGTGTTCAGAATATTTTATATGCTTCCGGCAGCTCAGTCGTCGGCGCCGTCATCACAGATAAGACCGTAGCCGCCCTGATGACGCTTATAGACAACGGAGATAGCGTCGTCGGAATCCATGTTTTTGAATACGAAGAACTCATGCCCCAGCAGGTTCATCTGGAGTATGGCCTCTTCAGGAGACATGGGCTTTATGGAGAAGCGCTTGCTGCGGACTATCTTGAACTCTTCCTCTGCCTCATCGGCAGGCGCATATACAGGTATGGCCTCACGCTCCAGTGCTCCCTCTCTCAGTCTCTTGCTGAGACGGGTTTTGTTCCTGCGGATCTGGCGCTCGATGGCTGCCACACCGGAGTCCACAGAAGCGTACATGTCGTTTGTAAGTTCGCTTGCCCGGTAGAACATGCCGTTATCCCGAATGGTGATTTCCGCCAGAAACCGTCCCCTTTCAATGCTGAAGGTGACGTAGGCATCCGCCTCGTTTTTAAAGAGCTTGTCCAGCTTGCCGATTTTCTTCATAGCGTAAGCTCTCAGATCCTCGGAGGAAGCCATTCTCTTTTCGGTAAAAGTGAACTTCATTTGTGCCAACTCCTTTCAAATATGCCTTACAAGGGACAGCTCATCCCTTTCTGTTAATTATAATAGCACGAATTACCAGTAATTAGAAGCTCTTTTCAATATAATTCTTATAATTGTAACATATTACTAACAGGCAGGCGCTTTTTGTATAAGTATCCAGAAAGCTTCATGACACATAAAAAGTCCGGGGAGACCTTCCCCGGACTTAAACCTATTTTTAAATTTTCTGTGAGGAGCGTCTTTCATTTGAAACGCCCTTGTCTAGTCCAGGATTATCTCGCAGTTGAGCAGAGCATTCTGTAAATTATCTATTTGAAGCTCGGTAAGGAGATTTCCCCCAAGGTACAAGGTCTTCAGGCTTTTCAGATTCATAAGGGGCGTCTCCGAGCTTATTTTGTTGTTGCTCAGATCCAGCACCTCCACCGCCTGGAGGGAGGCCAGAGGCGTTATATCCTCTATAAGGTTGCCTGATAGGTTGAGTTCTTTTATGGTACGGCGGCTGCTGGTAAATTCCAGGATATAGATGTTGCTGATGCTGTTGCGGGACAGGTCCACTTTTTCCAGGGAGCTGAGCTTGGACAGCCCGGTGAGGTCGGAGATGCCGGTGCCGGATAAGTCCAGCTCGGTGGCGTTGCTGGGCACCATGTGCCCGTCCACCTCGATATTGTAGGCCAGCGCCCCTCGGCTTATGTTGCAGGTGGCCAGCTTTGATTGGAGCCTGTCCACCGCCTCGCCGCTCAGATCGGCATTTCCGTCAATGTCCAGAGTGGTGAGCAGGGTCAGCTTGCCCAGATATTCCAGATCCTCATCGGTGAGCCCCGTGTTTGCCAGGCCCAGCACCTTCAGGCTCTTGGTCTTTCTCAGGCCCGAAAAATCCCCAATGGGATTGTCGTTGAGATACAGCTCCTCTATCCCGTTCATCATGCTCACAGGGGATGTGCCGGTTATGCTGTTGCCGGAGGCGTCTATATATTTCAGTTTGTCCATGCCCATCAGAGGCCGCAGATCCGTCAGCTGGTTGTCGGACACGTCTATCCACTCCAGCTTGGGCAGGTTCATCAGCGGGCTGAGATCGCTTATCTCATTTCCGCTGAGATCCAGCTTTGTAAGCTCCTTGCAGTTGGCAATGGCGGAGATATCCCGCAGCCCCATTCCGCTGAGATCCAGCTCCGTCACGTCGGACTTGAAAGTAACTCCCCCAAAGCTGATGTCCTGTTCTTCGTCCGGGTCGGCGTCGCTGTGTATGGCACAGTTAGGCAGGGACTTAGACAGGGCCTCCAGTTGGGCCTGGCTGATATTGATTCCCTTGATGCTGAGGCTGGTGAGATTGGGCAGGACGCAGAGAGGGCTGAAATCCTCGATGGGATTGTTGTCCAGATACAGGGTCCGCAGCCCCACCAGAGAAGCCAGGGGCATCAGGTCGCTTATATTATTGTCACTGAGGTTGAGACTAACCAGTCCCCCCATGTCCGACAAGGCGGAGAGATTGCTGATGGAGTTTCCCGCCAGGGACAAAGTCTCCAGGGCATAGAGCTGGCTGAGCTCAGTGAACACAGAGTCGGTGAGCTCCATATCGTCCAGCACCAGACTGGTAGTGGTTACGGAGAGTCTTCTCCCGGCCACCGTTACCTTTTCCGACTCCGCCTCCATCTGGCGGCGGCTCTCTATGGAAGAGATGCGGGTGGTTACAGCCGGGTCCAGAGTGTTCATGCTTCTGAGTACTTCCAGAGCCTTGGTATAATTTCCCTGGCTCTCGTAGCAGTCCACCATCATCAGGAGGCTTTCCTCTGTTGGGTCTATGTCCGCAGCCTTTCTTAGAGCTGCCAGGGCGCTGTCGTAATCGCTGACGGAGTAGCTCTGCTGAGCCAGATTCATATATTCTCCGTAGGAGCGCTTGTCCGACACTCCCCTCAGCACCATGGCTACTACCAGTATCAGCAGTGCGGTCACTGCCGTAGCTATCATGTAGATGATGCGGCTGCGGCGGCCCCTGTCATATAATCTCCGCAGCTGGTCTCTGGCGGCGGCTCTCTCCTGAGCCATCAGTTTTCTCCGCTCCCTGGCGGCATGGCGTTCCAGAGCGTTTTGTCTCCGCCGCTCTCTGTTTATATCCTGCTTATTTGTCGCCCGGTGACGGCCCGTGTCGGTTCTGCTCCGTCTCCCAGCTTCATGCAGGCGCCGGTTTCCGTCTTCCCGTTTCATTTACTCTCACCCAGAGGGATCTCTTCCCGGAGAGTCTGAGGCGTTTCTTTCTCCTCAGGGGCAGAGGCAGCTTCTTCTGCGTTTTTTCCTGTCTCCCCGGTCTCTCCGGCCTTGCTTTCCCGTTTTTTCAGTCCCATGCCCACGCAGAACAGGGACACCATCACGCACAGCACAGACAGCTCCTGAAGTCCCTCGCTGAGGGTCATAGGGTTAACGGCATCTCTCAGCCTGGCCAGGTCCTCCACAAAGATGTGATAGAGGAAGGGAAGGCCGAAAAGGGGCGGCAGCAGCCACTTAGTGCGTATAAGTCCCAGCACGGTGCCGGAGTAGATAATCGCCACAGCCAGATAGAGTATGATGCACAGCAGGGTATGGAGGCTGCTTTCAAAGCCGAAGGATTTGATTATAAAGAAGGCCACTCCCATGAGCACCGGGACTATTGTCAGGAAGAACCCTCTTCTTCCAAAGAGAAACACAAACAGAGCAAAAAGCAGGTTACAGCAAAGGGGCAGCAAAATCTGAGTGTTGCGGAAAAACTCATCGTCCCAGAGTCCCCATACGCCGAAGAGTCTGAATATGGCAGACAGCAGCATGAATATTATGCAGATCTGGGCCCAGGCGCCGCTGCGTTCCAGATAGAATCTGGCCCTGGGTTTTTTATCCTTAAGTTTCCGAGCGGTCTCCGCCATTTTATAGTCACCCCTGGTTGGAGGCAAAAAAGCCTTTAATTTTATTTATTATACCATATACTGCGCTCTTAATCAAGTCAAGGTCCTATATAGGTGAAATGGCAAAACCAGCCGGGAGAACAGATGTTCTCCCGGCTGGCTGATACGGGTTTAGTTCAGTTTGTTTATGTCTGAGAGGCTCAGGCCAGAGGTGCCAAGCCGTCTTCCTCATAGATAGGCGCCAAGCTGTCTGCGGACATGACTGACGTGGCCTCCGTGGCATTCTTCTCGATCAGGACTTTGATCTTTGCGTTGGCTCCGGGCATCTCTATCCAGTTCTGTCCATCAGGCAGGCGCTTACCGTCCAGTTCAATACCGACTATCTTGTAGTCGTTTCTGTACTCGGACAGGAGCTGAACGGTTACCTGAGTACCGGTGGGCACGGTCAAAGTCTGTCCGGCGGAAGTGACCTTTGTGGCCTGTCCGTTGACTACCAGTTCAAAGAAGCCGATCCAGTTGTTCTCCACCGTCAGGGTATTGTCCTTGCGGGTGTACTCCACTTTCACTTCGATGCTGCCGCTGCCGTCAGTGGTAAAGCTGCTTCCGGTCACCTGCTGACCGTTCACACTTATGATCACATTGTAGCCGGTCTTGAGCACCTGTGTCTCCAGACTGTAGTTGGACCAGGTCTGTACGTTGCTGCCGCTGTTGACCACGTTGCCGTTGCTGTCTCTCACGGTGACAGTGGCAATGGAGGCGTCAGTATTGTTGATGGTGAGCACGGTGGCCCGGGTTCTGAACACAGGAGTCACGGTGACATCTGCGGAAGGCATGGTGAAGGTGGCCTTTCCGTCAGAGTCGGCCTTATAGGTGTGATCCTCGCCATTGTGATTCACTATGTAGTAGTCTATGGCGTAACCGGCATAAGGTACTGCGCTGAGAGTAACAGTGTTGCCGGGAGTTGCGTTGGTGGGATTGGCACTTGCAGTGCCGCCGGTGGCGCTGTTGCTAACGATTATGGAATACTTGGCAGCGCCGAAGGTTACGCTGACCGTAACATCGGATGCAGGCATCACGAAGCTGCTGTTGTCGATCACGGATATGCTCTGGCCGTTCTTGGCGGTCACGGTCACGGTATCCAGACCGTAGCCGTTGTAGGGCTTGGCCACGATGTCAACCATGGTTCCGGCAGCCGCACTGGTGACCTCGGCTCCCTTTACCTGGAGGGAGAAGTTGCCGTTGCCGTCGGTGCTCTTGGTAAAGCCGTAGGTATTCACGGACTTAAAGGTGACATATACCAAAACCTTCTCGCCGGGCATGGTAAAGGTGCTGCCGCTGCTGAGGCCGGCTGCTATAACCTTGCCGCTGAAGTTCTTAACGGTAATGTCGGACAGGGTGTAGCCGGAGCTGGGCGTGGCGGTGACCTTAACGGTTGCGCCCTTGACTGCGTGGGTCACGGGAACATTGTTTACGGTGCAGGAGAGGGTGCCGCTGCCGGTAACTGCCGGTCCTACCAGATAGCCGGTGCCGAAAGTGGCTTCCACTCTCACATTGCACTCAGGCATGGTGAAGGTACCGTTGGACACGGGCAGGACAGCGGAGTTATCCGCATATACCACTCTGATGTTCTCCAGGGTCTTGTTAGCCTCGGGGTTGGATTTGATGGTAACGGTGCTGCCTGCGGATGCCGCAGTGACAGCCTTGCCGCCCACGGTAAAGCTCACGGAGCCGCCGCCGCTGGAGCTGGAGCTGATGGTGTAGGTCTTGGTGGAGCCGCCGGTGCTGCCGCCAGTGGAACCGCCGGTGCTGCCGCCAGTGGAGCCGCCGGTGCTACCGCCGGTGCTGCCGCCGGTGGAACCTCCAGTGCTGCCGCCAATGTCGCCAGCTGTGATAACAGTGGGCACGGGCACCAGCATAGTGGTGTTGTATTTAATAAAGTTAAAATTCACACTGGGGTTGAGAGCCTGCATCAGGCTGGCGTTGGAGGTATAGCTTATGCCGTAGTTCTGGCAGATGCCGTAGGTGGTCTCGCCCTGAGCTACCTTGTGGGCGATAACCGCATAGCAGCTGATGCCTGCGGCTGGCTTGACGGCGGTGGGCAGAAGCAGGGTCTTGCCTGCGGCCACCTTATTCCAGGAAGAGATGTTGTTTATCTTCATTATCTGGCTGGAATAGGTGTTGAAGCTGATACCCAGAGTGTTGCAAACGCCCACAACGGTCTCGCCCCTCTGGATGGTGTAGGGGATGAGCCAGTAGGCCACGTTGCCGCTGACATTTCCGGTAGAGCCGGAGCTGCTGCCGGTATTCACCACGGTGCCGCTGCCGGTGCTGCCGCTTATGTAGGAGGAGGCTATCTTAGCCGCATCCTCGTTGGTGGCGGGCAGCTTTATCACCTGGCCCACGTACAGCTTTCTGTACTGAGCTTCGCTGGTAAAGTTGTTCAGCTTATTTATGGCTGTCTGACAGGTGTAGAAGTTCAGACCCATATTGTTGCATATCTGAAGCAGCGTGTCGCCCTTGGCCATGGTATACTGCACCGTGCTGTAGTCACCGTCGGCATAGGCGCTCAGGGAAGTGCCCCCGAACAGGGACGCTACCAGAAGAACTGCCAGAAGCATACTGATGAACCTTTTTTTCATAGATTGCTCCCCCTAACTTACCCTCTCTGGGTAAAATAAATTACTGACTGGCGAAAAAAGTTTTTCATCAAATTTCAGCATTGTTACGATTCGCCTATAATATTACAACAGCTGTCACCAAATTGCAAGACCTATTTGGGAAAAAATTTCAAATTATTTCAAATTGCTACAATCAATTATGTCGCCCTGGGCTGAAGTCCTTGCGTGCCAAGGCTTTCAGGAATTCAGGCAAAATCTTAAAAAATATTAAGCGGGCCATAATATGGGTAAAATTGCTTATGTTTACCAGCTTTTTCCCCCAAGGCTTGTCCTTTCGGAGATACCTTGATGTATATAGGACGGCGTCCACCTGAAGAAAGTTCCTGTTTTTTCAGAATTTTTTCACGGAATCCAGAACCGACTCCAGGCAAGCAAGGGCAGAAACTATCCTGTCCTGGGAGAAGGGGCTTTCCAGCCGGGCCTCTTCCACCGTCGGCATCAGGCTATCGTAAGTTCTGGGGAGCATACGGCTGAAGGTTTCCAGCCCCTGGCCCGGCTGTTCCAGTTCAAGGGCGAAGATCTGCATGGCTATATCGTTGGTAACAGGATAGCTGATCACATAAAAGGGAGATTCAAAAAGATGGCTTATATCTATCCATCCCCAGCTCTGTTCTTCCGTTGTTCCGTCACAGAGGCCATAGTCCATACATATCTCCAGATAGAGCCGGTTGATGTTATCCGTGTTCAGCTGCTGGTCTGGCAGACTGAAGACCCGGCTCTCGAACTCGGCAATGGCAGCCTGGCCCACGTAAAGTTCCAGGGTATTCAGGACCTTGTAGAACAGCAGCTCCTCCGCCTCCTCTTCCTCCATGGTCCCGTCCAGATAGAACAGGGTCAGATACTCCATGGACTGGGAAAAACACTCGGCCAGGTCGGTGGTCTCATAGGCATTGTAATTGATATAGGCATCGGTAAAGTGGCCGAACTCATGGGCAAAGGAGAGCACATCGCTTTGGTCACCATAGGGAGACAGGAAGAGGAAGGGGGCCTCATAGTCGCTGAGATAGGCCTGGAAAGAGATACTGGCCTTATTGGGCCGCAGCTCCACGTCGAAGAGGCGGTGCTCGGCCATGAAGCTGAAGCTACCCTCTATCTCCTCCCCCATATTTTCGGCTGCTCCGGCCAGTATATCCAGCAATTCCTCCTGGGGCATATACTCCCAATATATATAGCTGTAGGCCTGGCTGTCCATGAGCTGCTCATAGAGAGGGACCATATACTCCTTTATATCATCAAGATATTCCCGGGCCTGCTGGGGGCTGTAGTCCCGCTCATAGACCACGGCGTATTCCATCTGCTCATAGCTGTCGTAGCCCAGCAGCTGCGCCTGCTGGCGTCTGATGCTCACCAGCTGGGCATAGATATCCCCCAGCAGCTGGTCGTACTGCTCATAGTAGGCCCGTATAAGTCTATAGGCCTCTTCCTCACTGGCAGCGGCCAGGCTCTCCTGATAGTTCAGGCTCTGCCCGTCCAGCTCTATATAGGGCTGGGCGATAAGACTGCGGTAGCTGTTGATGAGCTCATTCTCTCTGCGATACAGCTCGTAAATCTCCTCCGGCTGGTCCTGGGCCTCTTCTCCCCCGTATTGGTCCATGAAGCCGTCCCAGAAAAAGAAAGTCTCCATCAGTGGGGCATACATGGACCGGGCGCAGCTGAGGTACATCTCGTCCATCAGCTGCTGTACCCGGGGACGGTTTTCCAGGCACCAGGCATACTCTTCCCTGTAAAAGCTGTCGCTCAGGTCCTGACAGCTTCTTATATCCGCCAGACTGAGCATTGTGTCGTAATTATAATAGCAGTCATAACAGCTCTCTATCTGTTTCCTCAGAGTAGAGGGCAGAGATAACTTTTCCAGGCTCTCCTGAAGCCGGGCCACGGCCTGCTCCATCTGAGGGATATCCGGCCTGCTGTATTCTATCTCCTCAAAAGTCTCCCCGGCCTCCAGACCCGCCGGAGCCTCCTGAGCCATGGGGGCGCAGCCCGCCAGCAGCAGGGATACTGCCAGCAGCAGCGCCAGAATTTTTGCAAATTTTTTCTCCATAAAACTTTACCTCAGCCCTGTTGCGGCCCCTTGAGCAACCGGCAATCTTTTCCCTTCGGGGCTATTCATGCCTCGCCCCCATTTTATCTTTCTGTCTCTATATAATATCCTGAAAAACCGCCTCTGCACAGCTCCCAATGTCTCTTTGTTGATATTATATGATAAAAGCGGCGTGAAGAAAGAAATATTTGGCTTGAAATTGTAAATCTTCTACAATATAATCAAAGCAGCAAAGAGCATCGGAGGATCATTGATGAACGAGATATATGTGACCGGGCACCGCAACCCGGATACGGACTCTATTGTGGCCGCAATGGCCTATGCCAATTTGCGCAAATCCCTGGGCGACCGGGAATATACCGCTGTGCGCATCGGCTCTGTAAACGATGAGACTTTGAATATGCTCCAACGTTTTGGTTTTGAACCTCCCAGATATGTGAAGAACATGCGCACCCAGGTCTGCGACCTGGACTTTGACCACCCCCCGGAGCTGCACCGCTCCGTACCGCTGGAGCTGGCCTGGCAGTCCATGCGCAATGGAGAGGTTGCAACCATCCCTATCCTCAACGATGACGGGACTTTGTACGGCATCCTCTCCGCCGGGGATGTTGCCTCCTATGACCTGCGCACCGTATATGAGAATCGGGTAGACCAGCTCCCCCTGTTCAACCTTATCAGCGTGCTGGAAGGCAATCTGGTAAATGAATTTGCCGATACTTCCAATTCCATTTCCGGAAAGGTGCAGATAGCCGTGCCCAACAGCTTTTCAGACAGCACGGCGCTCTCTCCCGACAGCATACTTATCTGCGGAACCCAGCCGGAGGTGATAAAGGCCGCCTTGGAAGCCCGGGTCTCCTGCCTGATAATCTGCCAGTCGGACATAGACCCGGAACTGGAGAACAGCAACGGGCATACCTGCATAATCTCCACGCCGCTGGATGCCCGGCAAGCAGCCAGGCTCATTTACCAGGCCGTGCCGGTGATGCGCCTTTGCCATACCGAAGGCATAGTCACCTTCCACCTCAGCGACTATCTGGATGACGTAAAGGAAACTCTGCTCTCCAGCCGCTACCGCTGCTATCCCGTTCTGGATGAGGATGAAAAAGTGGTGGGCACCCTGTCCCGCTTCCATCTGCTGCGTCCCCGGCGCAAGCGGGTGGTCCTGGTGGATCACAATGAGGCGGCCCAGTCCGTCTCCGGTCTGGACCAGGTGGAGATACTGGAGATAATAGACCACCACCGTCTGGCAGATATCCAGACCCGTCAGCCAATTTCCGTGCGCAACGAACCTGTTGGCAGCACCAACACCATCATAACCGCCATGTACCAGGAGCACGGGGTCATGCCCTCCCCGGCCATGGCCGGGCTTATGGCCGCCGCCATATTGTCGGACACCGTCATGTTCAAGTCCCCCACCTGCACCAAGAAAGACAAGGCCATGGCCGAGCGCCTGGCACGGATAGCCAATATCTCCCTGAAGGAGCTGGGCAAGGAGCTTTTCTCCGCTTCCGCCGCCGAGGACCGCAGCGCCGAGGAGCTGTTCATGACCGATTACAAGCAATTCCATATTTCAGAAAAGGACATTGGGGTCAGTCAGATAACCTGCATAGACTCCGCCCGTCTCATGGACCGTCGGGAGGAGTTTATGGAGACTATGAACTCCCTGCGGGAAAAGTACGGTTACGATATTGTCATCCTTATGATAACCGACGTGCTCCAGGAAGGCTCCCACATCCTTTACTCCGGCAGCGACGATATAATCCAGCAGGCCTTCAACGTCCAGCCTAAGGATAACCACATCTTCCTGCCCAAGGTCATGAGCCGGAAGAAGCAGATAATCCCTATGCTTACTGCGCTCTGGGGATGACGTCGGAACAAACTACATATCCTTCGCAGCGGCGGGAACTCCCTTGGAGCTCCCGCCACTTCTCATCCATTCCGTTGTTCCTCCTTTCCAAACCGAACCCGTGCTATGCACTGGGCTTCGGTTTGGGGTTTACGAGGGAATGGAGCAAAGTCCCCTCTGCTCCGTTTCCGGCGCCAGGCTCCACCTTCCTTGACAAAACAGAAAGCCGTATCCCAGTATGGGATACGGCTTTCTGTTTTATGGCTTTCTGTTTTATTTATGGACCTTCTCGGGTTCTTTCTCATGGTCGGCAGCTGCTGCTTTTTTCTTTTCTTTCTCCTTTTCCACCAGGTACCGGGGCTTCATGTCCGTGCGCCTGAAGGTCCAGGTATACTCCAGCAGCTTTTCCGCCAGCCCGCCGCTGAGGGAGCCGGGGAGCATGCGCCACTGCCAGTTTCCTGAGGAGGTGCCGGGGGTGTTCATGCGGCAGCCTGCGGGCAGCTCCAGCACATCCTGCATCTGCACCACAAAGAGATTGGAAGCGGTGGCCATGCCGGTGCGTATAAGGCCCCAGCTCCAGCCCTCGTCCTGGGTGATGTGCATATAACGCCGGGCAAAGTCCAGGTTATCCTCGTCCGTGGTCTCCAGCCAGCCGGCCACGGTGTCGTTGTCATGGGTGCCCATATAGCACACGCTGTCCTTGTCACAGCGGTGGGGCAGATAATCCGACTCTCCGTGGGCGTCAAAGGCAAATTCCAGTATCTTCATCCCCGGGAAGCCGGAGTCCTCCACCAGTTTCCTCACGCTGGGGGTGATATAGCCCAGGTCCTCGGCTATGAAGCTCAGGTCATGGAACCAGGAGCCCAGCACCCCCACCAGGCCCATGCCGGGGCCGGGGCGCCATTTTCCGTTTTTGGCGGTCTGCTCGCCGCCGGGAACAGCCCAGTAGCTGTCGAAGCCCCGGAAGTGGTCTATGCGTATCACGTCGTAGAGCTTTTTGGCCCCGTCGATACGGCGTATCCACCAGCCGTAGCCGTCACTGCGCATCTTGTCCCAGTTATACAGAGGGTTGCCCCAGAGCTGTCCGTCCGCCGTGAAGGCATCGGGGGGCACTCCGGCCACCTCCGTGGGCACGTTCTCCCCGTTCAGCATGAAGTACTGGGGATCGCTCCACACGTCGGCGGAGTCCATTGCCACGTATATGGGGATATCCCCTATGAACTGTATCCCCTGCTTTTTGGCGTAGGAGCGGAGCTTTTCCCACTGTTTGAAGAAGAGGTACTGCATGAAGACGTAGAAGTCTATCTCCTCTTTCAGCTCCCGGGAGTATCTCTCCACGGCATCGTGGCGGTGGAGGCGTATGCCCTCATCCTTCCACTCCGTCCAGCTTGCCATATTGAACTTTGCTTTCACCGCCATGAACAGGGCGTAATTCTCCAGCCAGGCCCCATTCTCCCGGCGGAAGGCCTCCACCTGAGCTTTCAGGGGCTCCCGCCCCCTTTGGAAGGCCAGGCGCAGGACTTTGAAGCGGTTCTGGAATATACAGCCGAAATCCACTCTGGCGGGGTCGGAACCCCAGTCCAGGCCCTGCAGCTCCTCTTTTTTCAGCAGTCCGTCCTCAATGAGTATATCCAGGTCTATGAAATAGGGGTTGCCCGCAAAGCTGGAAAAGGAGGAATAGGGGCTGTCGCCGTAGCTGGTGGGGCCCAGGGGCAGGAGCTGCCAGTATTTCTGACCGGCGGCCTTCAGGAAATCTATGAAGTCATAGGCGCATTTGCCCATGCTGCCTATGCCGTAGTTGGAGGGCAGGGAGCTCATGTGCATGAGTATTCCGCTGCTGCGTTTCAGTTCTTTCATAATCCCTTTTCTCTTTCAAATAAATCCTCAGCCTTTGACGGCGCCTGCGGCCACGCCCTTGATGATATGCTTCTGGCCCAGGATATATACGATGATTATGGGCACAATGGTGAGCACTATGCTGGCCATCATGGGCCCCATCTCCACCCGGCCGTAGCTGCCCCGGAAATACTGGATAAGTATGGGGATGGTGGTGTATTTCTTTCTGTCCAGAACCAGGTAGGGCAGCAGGTAGTCGTTCCAGACCCACATGGTCTCCAGTATGCCCACGGACACCATGGTGGGCTTGAGGATGGGGAAGACCACGGAGAAGAAGGTGCGGATCGGGCCGCAGCCGTCTATCATGGCGGCCTCTTCTATCTCAATTGGTATGGACTTCATAAAGCCCGCAAACATGAACACCGCAAGCCCGGCGCCGAAGCCCAGGTAGATTATACAGATATTATAAGGGCTGGTAAAGCCAAGGCGGTCAGCCAGGGATGAAAGTGTGAACATGAGCATCTGGAAGGGCACCACCATGGAGAACACGAACAGATAGTAGCAGGCCTTTGAGACCCAGCTGTTCACTCTGGTGATAAACCAGGCGCACATGGAGCAGAACACCAGGATAAGGGCCACGGAGGTGACGGTTATCACCAGGCTGTACCAGAAAGCGGAGAGGAAGCCCTGGGTTCCAATGGCGTTTTTGAAGTTATCGAATCCTGCAAAGGCATCGGCCGTGGGCAGCTGGAAGGCAGAGTCGGTGGTGATGGAACGTTCCTGCTTCAGAGAGTTCATCAGCACCATGAACACCGGGTAGACCCAGGCCAGACTCAGCACCGTAAAGACGGCGGTGAGGATACCGCTCACCACTTTATTCCTCTTTTTCATTACTGCTGCACCTCCTTGGAGCGGGTGGCCTTAAGCTGGATGAGAGAGATGGCCACAACTATTATGCAGAAGAGCACGGCCTTGGCCTGACCTATGCCTTTCCACTGGGGGCCGGAGCGGAAGTAGAAGGTCTGGTAGATGTTCAGGGCAATGAGCTCCGAGGCATGGGCGGGCTCGCCGCCGGTGAGGGCCAGGTTCTGGTCGAAGAGCTTGAAGCCGTTGGTGAGGGACAGGAACAGGCAGATGGTTATTGAAGGCATAAGATTTGGCAGCTTCACCTTCCAAAGAGTCTGCCAGGGGCTGGCCCCGTCAATGGTGGCGGCCTCTATGTAATCGCTGGGTATGGCCTGGAGCCCTGCAATGTAGATTATCATCATGTAGCCTATCTGCTGCCAGCACATAAGTATTATCAGGCCCCAGAAGCCGTAGGTGGCGTCCAGAGTCAGCAGGGGCTTGCCCAGCAGGCTAAGCACACAGTTGAAGAGTATCTGCCAGATATAGCCCAGAACTATGCCGCCTATCAGGTTGGGCATGAAGAACACGGTGCGAAACAGGTTGGTTCCCTTCAGCTTTCTGGTGAGCAGCAGGGCCACGGTGAGGGCAAACACGTTTATCAGCAGGGTGGAGATAAGAGTGAAGCGCACCGTAAGCCAGAAGGACTCCTGAAACAGAGTGTCGGCAATGGCCTTGCCGTAGTTTGAAAGGCCCACGAAGGTGGTCTTGTTCACGGTCTGGAACTTGCACAGGGACAGGTACAGTCCCTGGCAGAAGGGTATTACAAAACCGATGATAAAGGCGCACACTGTGGGCAGCAGGAAAATCGGCCAATATTTTTTTATGGCTTTTTCCATATATTGTCTTCCTCCCTTTCGTCTTTATTTTCCCAAGACTGAGCCCTGACTCCGTAAATTACCGGAGCCACGGCTCAGGCCAGGGATGCAGTCTGCTTCAGCAGATTTTTATAAACCACGGGGGTGGGCGGGAAACCGCCCACCCCCGTACATTAAAGTTTATTGCTCTGAGTAGGATTTTGCCCCGGAAATTTCTCAGCCGTTGGCCAGCTGATACTCGGTGGCCCAGCCGTCCACGAAGGCGGTGACAACGCCGTCCCAGTCGCCGGTGCCGGCGGCATAAGCGGTGAGGGCGGAGCCCACGCCGTTCTTCCACTCCTCAGAGGGCATGGTGGTGAAGTTCCAGGACACGGGCACCTTGCCTGCTGCGGTCATCTCGGCATCCTGCTGCACAAAGGGATTGGCAGCTTCCTTGGCGGACTTGAAGGGGCAGACAAAGCCCATGTCGTTTGCCAGGGAGGAGGTGCCTTCCTCGGAGGTGACACACCAGTAGATGAAGTCCAGGGTGGCCTGGATGTCGGCCTCGTCGGCCTCGGCATTGACGCACCAGTAGTTCTCGGAGCCGGTGCACAGGCCCTGGTTCTCCTCATCCTCAAGGCCGATGTAGATGGGGATCATTGCCATATTCTCGTCGCCCACGCTCTTCACATCGTTGTAGGCCCAGGTGCCGTTCTGGTAGAAGACAGCCTCGCCGTTGACAAATTCGGCCACAGCATCGTCGCCGGTCTTGCCTGCAAGCTCAGTGGGATCGCAGGTGGCGTTGTTTATGTACAGATCCCAGATGGCTTTGTAGTTATCCAGATATGTGCCCTTGATGGCGGGAGTGGAGCTGATGCCCTCGGCCCTGTACTCGCCGTAGATGGGCATGTTGGCCAGGTGGGTCTTGAAGCGCCAGTCGGAGGAAGAGTCCATACCGGCGGAGGTGAAGGCGGAGAAGCCCAGCTCGGCCTTGCGGGCGGTGATGTCCTCAGCCACGGCCTTCAGGCTGTCAAAGGAGTTGATGTCCTCCAGGGAGTAGCCGGCCTCGGCCAGCAGAGCGGTGTTGCAGATTATGCCGTAGGTCTCGATGACGTAGGCAATGCCGTAGACTGCGCCGTCCTCGCTGAGGGCAAAGCTGTCGTTGGTAAGCTCGCCGTAGATAGCGGAGTCGCTCAGGTCATAGCAGTAGTCCTTCCAGTTGGCCAGGCCCACGGGGCCGTTGACCTGGAAGAGGGTGGGCATCTCGGTCTTGCCCATCTCGGCCATGAGGGTCTCCTCGTAGGTGCCGGAGGCGGCGGTGACCACGGTCACGGGCACGCCGGTCTGCTCGGTGTAGGTGGCGGCCAGGGCCTGCCACTGCTCGTCCTGCTCGGGCTTGAAGTTCAGGTAATAGACTGAGCCCTCGGCGGCGGGGGCCTCTTCGGCGGGAGCCTCTTCTGCGGCGGAATCCTCGGCAGGGGCTTCCTCGGCGGGGGCTTCGCTGCTGCCGCAGGCGCACAGGCTGAATACCATGGCCAGGGCCAGAAGCAGTGCTAGAATCTTTTTCATTTCGCGTTTTCTCCTTTTTTAAAAATAAATTGTTCCTCGTTTGAGGTGGTATCTTCAGGCGCGTCCGCGCCGGAAAATCAGATTTTTTTCACTGAGCCGCCGGAGCGCAGCTTGGTCTCCAGACGCAGGTGGCAGCACTGCTGCCGCTGCTCTATCATGTCGGCAAGTATGGCCACGCTCTGCCTGCCCATCTCCTCCACGGGCTGGACCATGGTGGTGAGGGTGGGGTTTGCGTATTCCGAGACGGTGAGCCCGTCGATGGCTATCACCGAGCAGTCCTCCGGCACTCTGCGGCCGTGGTCCTCTAGGGCCTTTACGGCGGCCAGGGCCGTGGTGTCCGACAGGGCAAAAACGGCGGTGAACTCCGTTCCCCGCTCCGCAAGCTTCACGGTGCCCTCATAGGCTTTGGGCATCTCAAAGAAGCCCTCAGTCTCCACCAGCAGCTCCGGGTCGAAATCCAGCCCTCCGTCCTCCAGGGCCGCCCTGTAACCCTTGTAGCGCAGCTCGCTTATGGAGCGGTCGTCGGTAGCGGGGGCCACAACGGCTATGCGCTTATGGCCCAGGTCTATAAGTGTCCTGACCGCCCTGTAAGCGGTCATATAGTCATCTATGGATACGGAGGAATAGTCCTTCTCGTCCAGAGTCCCAAAGCAGTTGGTGTAGGTGCAGCATACAAAGGGCACCCCCACGGGGGCCAGAGTCTCAGCGCTGTAGTCGAAGCGCCCGCCCAGGAAAATGAGGCCCCTCAGCTTCTTCTCCCGCTCCAGTATGGCCCCGGCCATTACCTCGTCGTCATCGGAACCGATAAAGTGGAGCACCATTGTGTAGCCCCGGCTCTCGATTTCCCGGGATATGGTCTTGACCATAGCGGAGAAAAACAGGTTATCCTGGCCTCTGACTACCACGCCTATGTTATCGGACCGGGTGCGCACCAGGTCTCTGGCGCTGTTGTTGGGTATATAGCCCAGGCGCTCCACCGTGGAGCTGACTTTCTCTCTCACGCTCCGGCTCACGTCCGGGTGGTTGTTGAGAACTCTGGACACGGTGCTTACGCTGACGCCGCAGGCTTTGGCGATATCCTTTATGGTCATTTCAGCTTTCTCACCGCTTCCTTATATTCTCTGCCGTTTCTCCTTTTTTCGGCTGGAATCGCTCCCGGTAACGTTTCCAGTTTTCTTTGAATCCATAGTATCAGGGCCTTTCCCCTTTGTCAACGAGCATCCGTGCTCTCCGGGGCATTTTCGGTTCCTTGACCAAAGGGCCCCCGGTTTTTTGGTGCAATTTGACAACAGAGAAAAGGCAGCCCCTTTTTTTCAGGGGCTGCCTTTGGTGCGTTTCTACAAGAAATTTCAATCTTTGACCTCTATATCCAGGCCCAATTCTCTGGGCAGGAAACGGGGGCAGACGTTTTCCGACAGGGTTATCACCGAGGCGGCCAGCTTGGTGCCTATCTGCATGGCCTCCTCAATGGTCTTTCCGTAGGTCAATCCGATGGCCACTCCGGCGCAGTAGGCGTCGCCGGCCCCGGTGGTGTCCCTCACCTGGACGGACCTGGCCGGGCAGACGCCGCAGTTGCCGTGCATGTCCGCATACACCGAGCCCCGGCCGCCCATGGTCACCACCACGGCGGGTATCCTGGCGCTCTTCACCTTTTCCTTCAGCTCCAGGCACAGCTCCTGGGGGCTGAGCCGGGAGAAGTCGCTGACAAAGAGTATGCCCGCCTCCAGCACGTTGCACACAAAGCAGTCGGTGGACTGGAGGAAGTCCCGGCGCTGGGAGGCTATGCCCATGTTTGCCACCACGGCATAGACCTTCTTGTTGTATTTTTTGGCAAATTTAAAGACCTGTTTTATTATCTCCTTGTCCAGGTCGATCTCTATTACTATGCTGTCGGCGTCGGCAAAGATCTCGTCTCCCTTTTCCTCCAGCAGCTGGGCCAGATAGCTGAGATCCGGGCGCTTGGATATGGAGCCTGCCAGGTCCCCGGTGTTGTCAAAGACCGCCAGCCACATGCCCATGCCGTCGGGCACCTGTCGGATGAAGCTGGTGTCCACTTTGTGGTTCCTGAGCTTTTTAAGCACTGCCTCCCCCTGGTCGTCGTCATCCACCAGGCTGACGAAGCGGGGCCGCAGCTCCACGTTGGCGATATCCTCCGCCACGTTCCTGCCCACGCCTCCGTGTACTATCTCCACCCGCCCGGCGTTGCGCCCGGTGGGGATGTAATTGTCTTCGGGAAAACCCTTCACGTCCACGAATACGGCACCTATAACAACTATAGCCATATCTTTCTCCTTTTTCTGCCAATATGTCATTTTGTGTAAATAAAAGGATATTAGTCCCGGTGCGGTTTGTCAATATTAAAGCTGTTGACTGTGTTTTAAAATGTGGTAGAATTTAGGATGAGAGAGTATGGAGGTTGCGCATATGGCACAAATAATAAGCAGCTTCGGGCAAACTGCCCGGGGGCAAGCGGTATCTTCTTACAGTCTGGAAAACAGGAACGGCACCCGGGCCGTTCTCATAGATTACGGAGCGGCCCTCCAGTCCCTTTGCTTCAAAGGCCGGGGAGGAGAACTCATAGACCTGGTCCGGGGCTTTGACAGTGTTGAGGGCTATGAAAATCAGGATGCCTACATAGGCGCCACCGTGGGCCGGGTGGCTAACCGCATAGGCGGGTCCTCTTTTTCTCTTGGCGGCCGGGAATATAAACTCTTTGCCAACAACGGGAAAAACCACCTTCACGGCGGCCAAATAGGCTTTGACAAATATGTGTGGCAGAGTGAAACCGGGGAGGACTTTGTCCGTTTCTCCCGCCTGTCTCCCCAGGGGGAGGAAGGTTACCCGGGCAACCTTCAGGTCTCCGTCACCTACACTCTCACCGACAGCGACGAGCTGCACATAGCCTATGAGGCTCTCAGTGACGCCGACACCGTGGTGAATCTCACCAACCACAGCTACTTCAATCTCAACGGCGGCGGCAGCGTCCTGGACCAGCAGCTCATGATAAACGCCCAGAGCTTCCTGGAATTGGGGCCGGGTCTTATCCCCACGGGCCGGGCCTTGTCCGTGGCGGGCACCCCCTTCGACTTCAGAGAGGCCAAACCCATAGGCCGGGACATTGAGTCAGAGCACCCTCAGCTCAGGCTGGGCGGCGGCTATGACCACAACTTCATCCTCTCCGGCCCCTTGGCCGCCCAGGCTTACAGTGATGTAAGCGGCATTCAGCTCCAGTGCTTTACCGACCTGCCGGGCATGCAGCTCTACACAGCCAATTCTCTGGGCGAATTCACAGGCAAGGGCGGCAAAAAGATGGGGCCCCACCAGGCCTTTTGTCTGGAAACTCAGCTCTTCCCCGACGCCCTGAACCACTATGGCTTCCCCTCTCCTATTCTCCATGCTGGAGAAAAGCTATTCCACGAGACTGTATATAAACTCTCACTCAATGAGGTATGAAATGGAAAAAATGAATGTAACTGATTTCTTTGGCTGCGATGTATTCAATGACTCTGTCATGCGCGCCCGTCTCCCCAAGGACGTATTCAAGCAGGTGCAGCGCTCCATGAACGAGGGCAAACGGCTGGACAGCGCCGCCGCCACCGTGGTGGCCAACGCCATGAAGGACTGGGCCATCGAAAAGGGTGCCACCCACTTCACCCACTGGTTCCAGCCCATGACCGGCATCACCGCCGAGAAGCACGACAGCTTCATCTCCCCTGTGGACGGGGGCCGGGTCATTATGGAGTTTTCCGGCAAGGAGCTCATTCAGGGCGAACCCGACGCCAGCTCCTTCCCCTCCGGCGGCCTGCGGGCTACCTTTGAGGCCCGGGGCTATACCGTGTGGGACCCCGCCTCCTACGCCTTTATAAAGGAGCATGTGCTGTGCATACCCACCGCCTTCTGTTCTTACGGCGGCGAGGCTCTGGACAAGAAGACCCCCCTGCTGCGCTCCATGGAGGCTCTGAACCGCCAGTGCCTGCGTGTGCTGAAGCTCTTCGGCAATACGGAGGTCAGCTCCGTGAAGACCACCGTGGGCCCTGAGCAAGAGTATTTCCTCATAGACAAATCCGTGTACGAAAAGCGCCGGGACCTGGTGTACACCGGCCGCACCCTCTTCGGAGCCAAGCCCCCCAAGGGCCAGGAGCTGGACGACCACTATTTCGGCACCATCAAGCCCCGGGTGGCCGCCTTCATGAAAGCCCTGGACGAGGAGCTGTGGCGCCTGGGGGTCATGGCAAAGACCGAGCACAACGAAGCCGCCCCCGCCCAGCATGAGCTGGCCCCGGTGTTCACCACCGCCAACATTGCCGCCGACCACAACCAGCTCACCATGGAGCTGATGCAGAAGATAGCCCGCCGCTTCGACATGGTCTGCCTGCTTCACGAGAAGCCCTTTGCAGGCGTCAACGGCAGCGGCAAGCACAACAACTGGTCCATGGTCACCAACACCGGCACGAACCTGCTGGAGCCCGGGGAGACCCCCTATGAAAACGCTCAGTTCCTCCTCTTCCTCTGCGCCGTCATCCAGGCCGTGGACGAGTATCAGGACATGCTGCGCCTGTCCGTGGCCTCTGCCGGCAACGACCACCGTCTGGGCGGCCATGAAGCTCCCCCTGCCATCGTCAGCATCTTCCTGGGTGAGGAGCTGGAGGCTATATTAAAGGCTATCGAGCTGGATGAGCCCTACGGCAACAAGGAGAAAGAGCTTATCAAAGTGGGCGTCCATGTGCTGCCCAAGTTCCCCAAGGATACCACCGACCGCAACCGCACTTCCCCCTTTGCCTTTACCG
This sequence comes from uncultured Oscillospiraceae bacterium, assembly GCA_944385705.1. Taxonomy (GTDB): domain Bacteria; phylum Bacillota; class Clostridia; order Oscillospirales; family Oscillospiraceae; genus Limivicinus. Next base: position 40,875 of record CALWYF010000007.1, read on the forward strand.
GCAACAAATTCGAGTTCAGGATGCTGGGTTCCTCCGCCTCCATCTCCGGTCCCAATGTGGTGCTCAACACCGCCGTGGCCGAGTCCCTGCGCCAGTATGCCGACACTTTGGAGCAGGCGGAGGATTTTGAAGCCGCTCTCCATGACCTTATCCGTGAGGCCATCCGCCGCCACAAGCGCATCATCTTCAACGGCAACGGCTACGACGAAGCCTGGCTGAAGGAGGCGGAGCGCCGGGGCCTGTCCAATCTGGTGAGCACTCCCGACTGTGTGCCCTGCTATCTGGACGAGAAGAACGTGGAGCTCTTCACCCGTCACCGGGTCTACACTCCCGTGGAACTGAGAGCAAGATATGAGATAAAGCTCAGCAGCTACTGCAAGGTGCTGCACATCGAGGCCATGACCATGCTGGATATGGCCCAGAAGGATATACTCCCCGCCGTCAGCGCCTACGCCAGGAGCCTGGCCGAGGCCGCTCTGGCCAAGCGCAGCCTCAGCGACACCATGGACGTGAGCTTCGAGACCGGCCTTGCCACCAAGATAAGCCGCCTCACCGCCGAGCTCAACTCCCGCACCTCCGCTTTGAGTACATCGGTTGCAAAGGCGGAAGTCATAGACTGTAGTCTGGACCGGGCAAAGTTCTACCGCAGCGAGGTTTTCGAGAATATGAACCGTCTGCGCCAGACTGCCGACGAGCTGGAGACCCTCTGCTCCTCGGAATATTGGCCCTACCCCAGCTACGGCGACCTGCTCTTCAGCATAAAGTGAGAACCCTATAAACAGTCAACCGCAGCGGCAAAAGCCGCTGCGGTTTAAGGCTGTCAAAAAAGCCTCGCAGAGTTTTTTCGCCGAAGCGAAAAAATAATTTCAATCGTTTTCCGCGGCGGCGTGTACGTTGCGGAAAACACTTCTCACGGAGCGTAGTGTCGAATTGTACGCCTTTGGCGTACAACCGAGGCATGAAGCGCAGTGCAAGCTTTTTTGTCAAAGAAGGCATAGCCTTCTTTGACAAGCTGAAACCGCCTGAGCATTTTGCTCAGGCGGTTTCATTATGGCAAAATTATTCAGCATTCGCTGTCATTTCTTCCCTTTTTTGCAAGAAAGCAGTACCAGCTCATCACCACCGGCAGGGAATAGAGTATGGGATAGGCATAGCGGGGTGTGCCCCGTATTCCGGGAGCCGCCACCACTATGGCCAGGCTCAGCAGCAGAGGCAGGGCCGGGATAAAGAAATTCCAAAGTCTGCGTCTCAAAGCGTAGCAGCAGAAGAACAACAGTACCAGCACATACACCGCTATATTGCACATAAGCCCGGTAAAGGGCAGATACATCAGGTCGTAGTTAAACTCGTTGCGGATGTTGTTCACCCTGGGCATCACTTCCACATCGGTGATGCCTATAGTCTCGGCGGCATAGAGATGGTACTTGTTCAGAGTACCTATAGCCAGCTGATTTCCCTCCTGGAAGGGATATACCAGAGGATAGTTCTGGTTCACCGTGGCCTTAATGTACACAAAGGGATGCTTCAGGCCCTGTTTCAGCCAGGTCTTCAGATAGTTCAGCACATCCTCGGTGGTAGCTTCGGGATTGAACTTGTCCTTGACTGCGTCGGATTCCATGGGGTAGTAGTCTACCGCCATGTTGTCGTAATCCAGTACGGCGCTGATGGCGGCCTTTTCCTCCTCCGTCACCTCGTCACCCCGCTCCAGCACATAACGGGCGGTCTGCTGTATGGGCAGGGACAGGGCCTCCCGGATACTGCCCTTTTCTATATCGTAGTAGCTCATCAATCCGCTGAGAATCAGATTGGCCGCCAGCACCGGCAGCAGCAGGCACAGGACGATACGCCTTGGCATCCCGCTCTTTTTACCTTTTTTATAACCCACAAAAAATACTATCAGCAGCAGCAAAACCATGGGGTATATCACGTATTTGCCGTTGTTTCTGAAGAGCATGGAGGCCAGTATGCTCAGAGCCAGCAGGGCAATGTGTCCCTTGCTGCTCCAGTAATTCCGCCCCAAGTACAGCATATACACAAGCTCGATGACAAACAGCAGTATGGCCCAGGAGTACACATTGTCTTTTATCACCGTGGGGTAGGAGGTGACAAAGTAGGGGCTGAAAAGTATGGACAGAAGGCTTATGAGCCTCAGGTATCTGGGGGCGCCCAGCCGCCTCATGGTGTGCAGGGAGTAGGCAAAGACCGCCGAATACATGCCCGTTTGTAGGAGCATCACCGTGAAGAGGCCCAGGTTTGCACTGCCCAGCTTTTTCCCCAGGGCGATGATAGAGGCAAAATATACGGTGTGGGCCGGGGGATGGTGGGAGGTGAACTCATAAAGTCCCCAGTCCGGCCGCACCACTTTGAAGAACATCCCCGCCTGGCCCCAGGAGTCGGCGTTCATGCCTCCGGGGTATACCAGGATGAGCGGCAGCACACAGCTGAGCAGTATCAGTATAAAGGTGCAGAGGAAACTGTGCCGCCGGTAAAAGGCGGTGAGTTTTCCCTCTCTTTTCCATTTCAGGTCGGCGCCGCTGCTTATAAATATGTCTAATGCAAGGGCCAGCTGGCTCAGCAGCCAGGCGCTGCCCAAAAGATATATGCAGCATTTCAGCATCTGCCCGGTGCCGGAGGTGAGGCTCTGGAGGGTATTGTCCTGGACGAAGCCCTCGGCCATGAGCCAGATGACTGCTATGAGGAAGCAAAGCAGCTTCAATAATATGTAGCTTCCCCGGCGTCTTTTTTCGTTCCGGCGCCATAGCATGAATAGGGCCACGGCAAGGATGCTGGCCTGGACGGCAGTGCCGGTCAGGCTGCGGCGCAGATTTTCCATCATGTTCAGTATGCCGCTGCCCTGGGCCGCCTGACTCAGCTCCGGCTGGGGGAAGCTCATGCACAGGGCCATGGCCGCAAGGACGGCAAAGACCGCCGCCACCGCGGTGGAAAACCCTTTGGTCTTACTTTTCACTTGCTCTCCTCCATCTTCTGCATGTATCGGTTCTGAATGTCTATGAGCCTCATTTCAAAGTCCTGGCGGTTCTTCTCATGGAGGGTCTCCAGGATGAGGCCGGAGAAGAAGCTAAGAATGGCGGCGATAGCCGCAAAGCCGCTGACAATGAGGGTGGGGAAACGCCGCACTTCACCGGTATGCAGAAATTCGTTGAGCACCGGGAAGAACATCACTGCGGCAATAAGCGCCAGCACCAGGGCAATGATGCCGAAAAAGGCGAAGGGCTTGTTGTTCTTATAGAGCTTGCCTATGGTGCCCAGAACCTTTATCCCGTCGGAGACGGTGTTGAGCTTGGATACGCTGCCCTCGGGCCTGTCCCTGTAGCTCACTATCACATTCTCCACCAGCATGTTTTTCTCAATGGCGTGTATGCTCATCTCCGTCTCTATCTCAAAGCCCTTGCTGAGTACGGGGAAGCTTTTCACGAACTGATAGCTGAAGGCCCGGTAGCCGGTCATTATATCCTGGATATCGCTTTTGAAAAGGGCGTTGATGCTGTGGCGCACCAGTTTGTTGCCGAAGTTGTGGAAGGGCCGCTTGTTCTCGGTGAAGTAAGTGGCGGAGAGCCGGTCGCCCACCACCATGTCCACGCCCCGCTCCAGGACCTTTGCCGCCATCTCAGGGGCGAATTCCGCAGGGTATGTGTCATCCCCGTCGGCCATTATGTAGCACCGGGCGTCTATCTCCCGGAACATCCGGCGGATGACGTTGCCCTTGCCCTGCTGATATTCGTGGCGCACTACGGCCCCGGCAGCGGCGGCGATATCCGCCGTACCGTCGGTGGAGTTGTTGTCGTATACATATATAACGGCCTCCGGCAGCGCGGCCTTGAAGTCCGCCACCACCTTTGCCACAGTCTTGCTCTCATTGTAGCAGGGAATAAGCACTGCTATTCTGTCCATCCCATATCCTCCGTCGGGCACTAAATTCCCATTTTTTCTTGAGTTTAGCACATTCCACCCCTTTTTTCAACAGCATGCTGCCGCTGAACGGATGCAAAAAACTGCGGTGAAAAAACTCTGGGGGGCTTTTTTGACAGTATTAAAAAAGCTGCGGCTGAGCCGCAGCTTTTTCATATACTTTTTCTTTTTGCCTGGGGTTCCGGCTCAGTCTCTCCTGTTGGAGAAGATGAGCATGAAGCGCAGCAGCTGCATCAGAGTAACGGCCAGGGCCGCCACATAGGTGAGGGCCGCCGCCCGCAGCACCTTTTTGGCCCCCTCCAGCTCCTCGCCCCTCAGCAGGCCCATATCTTCTATGGTGGCTACAGCCCGGCTGCTGGCATTAAACTCCGTGGGCAGAGTCACCAGCTGGAACACGGCGCAAAGGCCGTAGAGGGCAACGCCGATATAAGCGGCGTAGATGAACACCGGGGACATGGAGCCCAGCAGCAGTCCCAGGATTATAAGAGGTATAGAGAGCTTGGCCCCCAGGTTTGTCACCGGAACTATTGCCTCCCGGACCTTTACGGGCACATAGCCCACACTGTGCTGTATGGCATGGCCCACCTCGTGGCAGGCCACCCCCACCGCCGCAGTGGAGCGGCCGTCATACACCCCGGCAGACAGCCGAATAACATTATCTCTCGGATCGTAATGATCGGTGAGTTCCCCGCTGATACGCTCTATGGGCACATTTCTCAGGCCGTTGGCGTCCAGCACCCGGCGGGCCGCCTCGGCTCCGGTAAGTCCCCGGGAACTGTACTGCTTTGAATATTTCTGATAAGTGTGGCTCACATTGCTGCTGGCCCACATGGCAAAGAGCACTGCCGGCAGCACCAGCACTATATATGTCCAGTCAAAGTACATTTTCATTCCCCTTCCCTTTTTCTGTTTATAGCATTATACAGTGGGTACTGAAATTATACAATGGATAATGTATGAACTTTCGTACAGCTCCGCTTGGCCCGGCACAGGGACAGACGGATGGCTTTTTTGTTTGGTGCATAAAAATATCGGAGCAAGGCAAGCCTTGCTCCGATATGGTGGAGAGTAGCGGACTCGAACCGATGACCTTCCGCGTGTGAGGCGGACGCTCTAACCAGCTGAGCTAACCCTCCGTAGCCCGTACATGATACCACAGGAATCCAAATATTGCAAGAGTAAGTTTTAGAAAAAAGCAAAAAATTTTTTGGTATTTTTGAAATTATCAGTTGACAATTTGCAGCGCTTCTGGTAGAATTCCTATTGCTGTTCAGATAACAGAAATGGCGGCATAGCTCAGTTGGCTAGAGCATGCGGTTCATACCCGCAGTGTCCCCGGTTCGAATCCAGGTGCCGCTACCATCAAGGCGCAGCCTTTGACTGCGCCTTTTTATGGCCCGTTGGTCAAGTGGTTAAGACACCGCCCTTTCACGGCGGTAACATGGGTTCGAGTCCCGTACGGGTCACCACTTCGGAGCAAAGCAAGCTTTGCTCCGATTTTTTTATTTTCAAATTCTCTCCGATACAAGTCCCATCATAGTCTGAAGGCCCCGGACGGCGAGTCCGGGGCCTTTTATCAATCTGTTTCTGCTGTTTCCTCTCCCGTTTCACAGGAGTGCCAGGACATCCCTAAGCTCCGGAACGCTGGATATTCCTCCGGGCCGGGTGGCGGACAGGCCGGCAGCGGTTGAGGCAAAGCGCGCCAGCTCCTCCAGTTCTTTCTCCTCCAGCTGTTCCGGAGCCTTTCCGCTCTGGAGCAGCTTATACATGGCCGAGCCCCCGAAGATATCCCCGGCCCCGGTCTTGTCCACAATATGTATGCCCTTCAGGCTCTCGGCATGGCCCATGGCTTTGGAGTTCCTATACCAGCAGCCGTCCCCGCCGCAGGTGACGAACAGCAGTTTGGGGGCGAAATTTTCAAAAATATACTTGCAGCCCGCCTCCGGCTCCAGGCCGAAGAGGAACTTGACTTCGTCGTCGCTTATCTTTACCACATCCGCCATTTCAAGGCCCCAGAGCATCTGCTTCTTTGCCTGCTCCAGGTCCGGCCACAAAGGTTCCCTCAGGTTCGGGTCAAAGCTTATGAGCTTGCCACTGGCCTTGGCGTACTCCACGGCTTTCACCGTTGCGCTTCTGGCAGGCTCATGGGTGAGAGACAATGTGCCGAATTGAAAGGCCCTGCTCTCGTCAATAAGGGTCAGGTCTATCTCCTCTTCCCTTATGCAGGTATCCGCCCCCGGCTTTCTGGCAAAGGCAAACTCCCGCTCCCCTTTTGAGTCAAGGGTAACAAAGGCCAAGGTTGTGAAAACCTCTCCGTCCATTAAGAGCCCTCGGGTGTCTATCCCCGCCTCTTTAAGGGTCCCCAGGAGCAGGCGGCCGAAGCTGTCATCTCCCACCTTGGCTATAAGGGCAGTCTTTGCCCCGAACTTGGCCAGGGCCGCCAGGAAGTTGGCGGGAGCTCCGCCGGGATGGGCCGCCATAGTCGGGTAGCCTTCTGCGTCAGCCGAGACCATGGTAAAGTCTATGAGGGCCTCGCCCAGGGAAACAACGTCGTACACTTTCAGCCCTCCTCTATGCTTATGCTCCAGTCGTTCTCATAGCGCTCCCCAGGTTTCAGGCGCACCATGTCCCCCTTGCAGTAGAAATCCTCGGTGACGCCGTGCCTGGCCGGGAGTGAGAGCCAGGGTTCGATACACACATAGGGGGCCTTCAGACCGTCCTTATGCCAGAATCCCACATAGTTCATCTGGGGGAAAGCCACCTTTATCGCCCGGTGCCCTCCCTTGCAGCGGATGGCGACCTCCTTGGGGGTGTGCTCCAGCACCACCGCATCATCGTCAAAGAGCTCATGTCTCAGATGCAGTATCCTGCCCTCCTCCAGAGGGTAGCGCTCCCGGACTCCCGACACCAGGCAGTCCGCTCCGAAGAGGACCCGGTCGGCATCGCAGGCCTGGGGAAACTCCAAATAATAGTCCTCAAAGGCCCGTCCCTCTTCAAGGGGTATCTTGAAGCCCGGATGACCGCCCATACCGAAAGGCAGCAGCTTGTCTCCGGTGTTCACCACCCTGTAGCTTATCTCCAGCTTCCAGTCCTCCAGACGGTAGCCCACATAAAACTCGAAGGCGAAAGGATAGTATTCCCTGGTCTTCTCGTTATCTCTGAGGAGGAGAATCAGCTCAGTCTCCGTCTGCCTGTATAATTGGAATTCACACTCCGGAGCGAAACCGTGCTTTGGCATGGTGTATTCCCTGTCGCCAAGCTTATAGCGCCCCTCCCTCAGTCTTGCCACAAAGGGAAAAAGCACCGGAGCACGTCTCTGCCAATACCGGGCATCCCCGTCCCAGAGATAGTCTCCGCCGGTGCAGGACTTCAGGCTCTGCATCTCCGCTCCCAGGCTGCTGACTTCCAGGCTCAGCCTGCCGTTATCTATCTTGTATATCATTCTTTCTTACCTCGCCTTTGGATATTCGTTGCACAGGAGACGGTATGGGGGCACGTCTTCCTCTATCTCGGGAAAGCGGCCCACCGGGGGGTTAAAGCGGTTGTCGGTGTTGTCGTCGTTGCACTGGCTCACCTCTCCCAGCAGCACAGGCCCGGAGCCGGGCTCCACGGAGAAGTCGTGGTAGAGATACTGCTGGACATGGATGCTCTCCCCCGGTGCCAGGCGCACATGGGTGCCTGCGGGCACGGTGAGGCTGCGTCCGTCCAGGTGCACCGTCACATCGGACTCATAGTCGATTTCCTCATTGGGCAGGGAATTGTACACCCGGATGAGCACGTTGCCTCCGCCCCGATTTATGATGTCCTCGGTCTTGTACCAGTGGAAGTGGTTGGGGGCATACTGTCCCTCTTTCAGATAAAGCAGCTTTTCCGCATAGACCTTTGGATATTTGTCTGCCATGGCACGGTTGCCGTTGCGCAGGGTGATCAGGGAAAAGCCGACCTTGTCAAAGTTGCCCAGGCCGTAGTCGGTGATGTCCCAGCCCAGCATGCAGTCTCTTATCTCGTCATATTCATGGCCCAGATTCTGCCACTGCTCCGGGGTGAAATAGCAGAAGGGAGGCAGGTAACAGTGTTCCCTTACGCACATTGCCTCCAGCTCCTTCAGAGCTCTGTTTATCTCTGAACGTTTCATGTCTCTTCTCCTTCCGGTTTGTCCGCCAGTCAGCTGCCGGCATCAGATTACGCCAAGTTACAGATTATCAGAAAAGCTCCGCCTTGTCCACCGTGCAAGCCGTTTTTCTGTACAGCCTGTGAAAAAAGCGCCGCCAGTCAAAAAGGCCGGCAGCGCTTGTGTGCGTTGACATTATTTTTTCCTTCAATCCGGGCAGCACAAAGCCAGACTTATCTCTCTCAGTGCCGTCTCCGCCCGGGGCACCCGGGTGCGGTTTGCGGCAAAGCACAAGATGAAGGGCTCTTTGGCATAGACTATGCCCACGTCGTTGGTGATGCCCTCATCTTCGCCGGTCTTGTGAGCCACGGGGATGCCCTCCGGCAGATATCCGGGGATTTTATGGTTTATCTGCTGGAGCAGCAGCAGGTCCTCAATCTCCCGGCTCAGTTGCTCCGACAGGAATTCCCGGCGGTAAATTTTTTCCAGCAATTCACCCAGCTCCTTAAGGACGATGCGGTTCTCCAGGCCCCGGGCAGCGGCCCCGGCGTCAAAGAGCAGCCGTTCCAGGCGGGTCCTCTCCAGCCCCATGGCCTTGAACCGGGTATTCAGCTCTTCCAATCCGAAGCGGCGCAGCAGCAAATTTGTTGCCGTATTGTCGGAAAGGGAGATCATCAGGCCGCACAGGGTCCTTATATCCGTCTCCACATCCCCGTTAAAAAAGTACAGGGCCCCGCAGGGAGGCATTTTGTCCTCCTGGCGGCATAGGAGCTTCTCCCCCATATCCGCAAGCCCTTCATGGCACATCGCCATTATGGCGCAGTACACCGGCAGCTTTATCACGCTGGCAGCCAGGAAGAGCTCATTTTCTCTCAGGCCGAAGCTCTCCCCGGTGACCAGGTTCTTATACCAGAAGCCCACATCCCCCGGCAGCTGTCTCAGCCGTTCAATTATCTCCGTTCTGTCCATGCTTTTCCTCAGTTGTCTATCTTGTCGGTATCGTACTCCACGCCGCCGTTGAGCCTGCGGAAGACAAAGTACACGGGTATGCACACCAGAATAATGGCCAGACCTTTCAGGCTGGTCACCGGGTCGGAGACGAAGTTGTTCACCAGAAGCACCAGAAAGCATATTACGGTGAGCACTATTACCGGCACTCCGCCCCAGACCTTATAGGGGCGCTCCAGCTCCGGGAAACGGCACCGGAACACCAGCACGGCAATTATAGCCAGGAGATTTATGAGAGCGCTCACGGTGATGAGCCAGTCGGTGAGACTCTGGAGGCTGTTGAAAAGCACCAGCACTATGGACATGGCGGAGGAGGCGAGGATGGCCTTGGCCGGCACGCCCCTGGCATTCACGTCCCCCAGTCCCTTGAAGAAATAGCCGCCCCTGGCCATGGCGTAGTATGTACGGGGAAATACAAGGCAGTCCCCGTTGACCGTGCCTATGATGCCGATGGTCATGCCTACGAGCACCACCCATTTGCCCAGGCCCCCAAGGATTCTATATGCCGTCTCCGTGCCCAGATAGATGTCCCCCCGGGCTATCATGGAGTTGACCTCCGGGGCTGGTATGACCCGATAGATGGCCAGGTTGAAAAGCGTATATATCAGGGTTATTGCTCCCATGGATATGATAATGGCCAGAGGTATATCCCTCCTGGGCTTTTTCATCTCCCCGGCCACCGTGTTCAGGTTGGTCCAACCCTCATAAGCCCAGAGGCTGGCAAAAGTGGCGTAGCCGATAAGCTTTATTGCACCGCTGATGCCCGGGGAGGCTCCCTGAGCGGCAAAGGCCGTGCCCGGGTTCAGCTCCGGGCTCTGGCTGCCAAAAAACACACCCACGAATATGACCAGTACCAGGGGCACTATTCTGGCCACCATGGAGAAGTTCTGTACGGCAGCAGCTATCTTCACGCCCCTCAGGTTCACCCCGGTAAAGAGCACTATTATGCCCACGGCTATGAGCTTGACTGCCCCATCCGACAGGCCGAACTCTTCGGCAAAGGGCGTCACGGCCGCCAGGGACAGGGCCGCAATGGAGCCCGAGCAGGTGAGCAGGAAGCCGGAAAATCCGTTCACAAAGCCCAGCATCGGATGATATGCCTTTGAGAGATAGGTGGTGAGCCCGCCGGTCACAGGCATCTCGGCCCCCAGCTCCGCAAAGCACAGTCCTCCCAGGATGCTCACCGCTCCCCCTATAAGCCAGCAAAGCAGCGCCATGCCCATGGACATGTTGCAGCGCTCCAGAACATAGCTGCCAAGATAGTAGATGCCCGAGCCTATGGTCATGCCTGCCACCAGGCTTACTCCCGAGAACAGGCCCAGCTCTTTTCTCAAATGTCCTCCGCTCATAGAATTCTGCTTGTTTTCCACAATATATCCTCCACTGCAAAATTTTTCATACTCAAAGCCGCACGGCTCTCCCCGATCTGCTGCTGACGATTTTCCCGTTTATAGCCGCCGTTGTCCCGTTTACTATGACACGGTCTATCCCCTCCGGAGCGAGAATCGGCTCCTCAAAGCTGGAGCGGTCCCTTATCCTCTCAGGGTCAAATATAAGCACATCGGCATCGGCTCCCGGGTTCAGCCTGCCTTTATGCTCCAGGCCCAGCTGTTTTGCCGGCATGGCCGTCATCATATCTATTGCCCGGTACAGTGAGATCTTCCCCCGGCGCACATATTCGGATATGAGCCGCGGGAAGGCCCCCGCCGCTCTGGGGTGCCCCTGGCCGCTGCTGAGCGTACCGTCACTGGCCAGCATCACCCCCGGATGGGCCAGGGCCATATCCACCTGGCTCTGCTGCATAACATAGCAAACCGTAGTGCAGTCGGGAAAATCCCGGCGCATTTCCTCAAATATCTCCCGGGTGCAGCGCTGCCCCTTGTACTTTCCCTCGCTCATCTCAAGCACCTCATAGCCGCAGCGGTAGCGCTCCAGCCAGCCCGGGTCATAGGTGGTGGAGCCTATGGAGGTGGAAAAAGCGTCGTAGGGATAGCAGTCGCAGCATATGTTTTTGTTTATCTTCCTGTATGAGTCCACCAGAGCGAGAAATTTCTCCATCTGACCGAAGCCGGCCATGCTGCCGATATGGGATATCTCCAGCGGCACTCCCAGCTCCAGACCGGCCTCCAGAAACTCTCTTGCTGCGTCAAAGACCTCGTCGGCATCGCTGCGGATATGGGCCGCCACAAGTCTGCCATAGCCCTTGCAGGGCGCCGCCGTTTCCTTGAGCTCATCCATATCCATCCCCGGCACATACCTTATTCCATAGGATATGCCCAGACAGCCCCCCGCAAGACAGTTCTCCATTTCCTCTGCGATGCTTCTTTTTTGCTGCGCCGTAACCGGGCCGTATTTGTCCCTGTCTCCGGCCAGATTTCGGAAGTACTCATGGCCCGCCAGCATGCCCAGGTTCACCGGCAGTCCCTTGCGGTCCGCAAGCTCCAGGTATCTAAGAGGATGGGCGTGGTTCTCCCCACAGTTTCCACCCACGGCCGTGGTGACGCCCATGCGCAGCATGCAGGCAAAAATAGAGCTGCCCTCTATATCATCTATATCACCGCTGCCGTTCAGAGGGTCCTCATGCATATGTATATCTATAAAGCCGGGGCAGACCACTCTCCCCCGGGCTTCGATAAGCTCAGTCCCCTCCGGCAGATTCTCCGGCACGGCAGCAATTTTTCCTCTGTCAATGTATATATCTCTTTTCTCGGCCAGAGAGTTTGCCGGGTCTATCACAAGACCGCCGCTGATCAGAATGCTCATTTTCCCATCCCCGTTTTGTTTCTGTTGCTTTATTTTATTCTCTTGGATTAGCAATGTAAATTGTAGCTCATGCTGAATTCATTGCAAAAAATGCTGTAGCGCCCGCCTATATAGGCGGGCGCTACATGTGTTGCTGTATGCGTTTTGTATTGGCCGATTACATTTCAGCCTACCGGACATTTCAATACCACCGTCAGGTGGTCGACGCTCCAGTCCGGCTCCAGAACATTGGTATCCAGGCTCTTTACCCTGTCCATCCTGTCGGTAAATTCCTCCACTGTGGACAGCACCTCAAATCCGAAGCCCTCACCCCTGTAGTGCATGGGGACCACCAGGCCGGGCTCCAGGCTGCGGACAACGGCGGCGGCCACGGCAGCATCAATGGTGTAGTAGCCTCCCACCGGTATCATCATCAGGTCCACATGTCCCAGCCGTTCTGTCAGCTCAGGGCTGGGCATATGCCCCAAGTCTCCCATGTGGAGCACTCTGCGCCCTTCCGCTTCCACCAGATGCATGGTATTTTTCCCCCGCATCATGCCCTGCTTGTCGTCGTGGAAACACTCAAACTTCTGCACTTTAAATTCCGGGCGGCAGCCGCTGAGTCGTACTCCGGCGGTGTAATTGTGGTCGCCGTGGCCGTGGCTGCAAAGGCACAGGTCGGCCTCCAGCTGCGGCAGGCTCAGCCCCGGAACATAGCCCGGCTCATATGGGTCAAAGACCACGCTGCCCTCCTTCGTCTCCAGCAGAAAGCAGGAATGTCCATACCAGGTAAGTTTCACTGCAGGTCCTCCTTATATCGGAAAAAATTCAATCTAATTTAACTCATGATTTTTAATTGATGCTATTATAACATCAGTAACTGCTGCGCACAAGGCCGTCTGTAAAACCGAATATGCCAAACGTGAAAAAACTTCTTTCCGGGATTTTCCCGGATAAAGCTTGTTGACCTCAGCGTCACAAGATGTTACAATACCTCTGTTACAGAACTATAAGGAGGCTGCAAATGAAAGGCAATCTCGTATTTAAGATATTTTTTGCCATACTTTTCCTGGGTGTCTTCAGCGCCTACAGCTACATGCACTTCTCCTCCGGCTGGTCCACCAGCAGCTTTGCAGAGACCGTAGCTTCTCTGGATGAGAACGGTCAAGTCGCCTCTCAGGGCGAGGAAGAAGTGGCAGCTGCCCCTGAGGCCACTGCGGAACCCACTCCGGTCCCCACCGAGGAGCCGGGCAGCGATCTGCCTGACGTGGACCTCACCAGCTGGGAGATGGTCCTTGTCAACAAGGATAACCCCATAGGCGAAGATTTTGTTCCCCCGGAGACCGCCACTCTGGCCAACGACTGCGTTGTGGATTCCCGTATTGCCGAAGCTCTCACCAGCTTTGCCGAGGGCGCTCAAGCTGAAGGGCTGTCGGTGTATCTTTCCTCCGGCTACAGAGACTACGCTACTCAGCAGTATCTGTATAATCGGAAGATAAGCCAGGGATACAGCGCCGAGGAGGCCGCCAAAATAGTCACGCCCCCTGGCACCAGTGAGCACCAGACCGGCCTGTGCTGCGATATAACCGATATATACCGCGACCCCAAGACCACTGACCTGGAAAATACAGATACCTTCAAATGGCTTCTGGCCCATTGTCAGGACTACGGGTTCATTCTCCGCTATCCCGAGGACAAGCAGGATATCACCCAGGTGATGTATGAGCCCTGGCACTTCCGCTATGTGGGCGTCGAAGCTGCAACCTACATCATGGAGAACAACCTCTGCCTTGAGGAGTTTGTGGCCCTTTACAACGAGGCCTGAGCTTCCGGCTCTTTAAGCAAAGCCCCGCCGCCTATGAAGGCGGCGGGGCTTTGCTTTTTGCCGGGGGCAGGCAAAACTATCCGGGAAAAAATGCGGGAAAAAACGGAAAAACATACTTGACAAGTGGGGCGCCTGGTGCTATTATAATCAAGCGTTCCAGAGATGCGCGAGTGGTGGAATTGGCAGACTCGCTAGATTCAGGTTCTAGTGTCCACTCCGGACGTGCGGGTTCAAGTCCCGCCTCGCGCACCAGCTTAAAGCCTTGAAAACCTTGTGTTTTCAAGGCTTTTTTCTTTTGCTCCATGGCCTTGACCCTTATTCTGACCCTTATAGCCTTGATATAAGCTGGTATCCTATGGACTCTCTTCTTAGCTCAAGCCAGGCTCAGAGGGCGACTGCAGCTTTATGATTGGTGCTCAGGGTCCTGTCACGAAATCTCCGCCGCCCTTGAACAGAGTACCAAAATGCGGTATGATAAAATTGTTATAGCCCCAGCAGCTCACGCCGGTTCCCTGTAATGAAGTAGTTGCCGTAAGGTCGAGGGTGTGCTCATCTTTGCCGGAGTGGGATATATGTAAGTCCGGGCCAATAAAGATTGGCTTTTTATACGGCTGTGCTAAAATGCTTGGAGGTAATTCAACGCAATGAAAAAAGCCACTGTTTTTAAGCTCGCAGCGGTATTTGGTGCGCTGCT
>CALWYF010000008.1 GCA_944385705.1 uncultured Oscillospiraceae bacterium
GAGAAGATGAGTAAGTCTCGCGGCAACGTGGTCAACCCCAACGACATCGTTGATCAGTACGGCGCCGACACCATGCGTCTGCACATCATGTTCATCGGCGACTTTGAGAAGGCCGTCACCTGGTCCAACGAGGCCGTCAAGGGCTCCAAGCGCTTCCTTGACCGCTGCTGGAACCTGATGGATATAGCCAAGGAGGGAGAGGAATCCAAGACCAACGAGGCCATTATCCACAAGACCATCAAGAAGGTCACCGAGGATATTGACTCCCTGAAGATGAACACCGCCATTGCAGCCCTCATGACCATGGTCAACGAGTTCTACGCCAAGGGACTGACCAAGGGCGACCTGGAGCAGCTGATGCTGCTGCTGTCCCCCTTTGCCCCCCATATGGTGGAGGAGATGTGGGAGCTCACCGGCTTTGCCGAGAAATACGGCAAGATGGCTATGCAGATGCCCTGGCCCAGCTTTGACCTGACCAAGACCCACGAGGCCGAAAAGGAGATGGCCGTGCAGGTAAACGGCAAGCTCCGTTCCACCATCGTGGTGCCCGTAGACTCTGAGGATCAGGTGGTCATAGACGCAGCCTGCGCCGACGAAAAGATAAAGCGCCAGATGCAGGGCATGGAGCTGGTAAAGACCATTGTCGTCAAAAATAAGCTTATCAATTTAATTCTTAAGCCGAAAAAGTGATTATTGACAATTAGCTTTCCAGCCGTTATAATACTGATGTTACAAGCCAATTAGTTGGCCCTTAAAGCGCCGCAAGGCGTATTTGGAGGGAGGGAAATAGATGTCTGAAATTTATGTCAAGGAAAACGAATCTCTGGACAACGCTCTTAAGAGATTCAAGCGCAGCTGTGCAAAGTCCGGCGTTCTGGCTGACCTGAGAAAGAAGGAGTATTACCAGAGCCCCAGCGTGAAGCGCCGCAAGAAGTCCGAGGCCGCACGCAAGAATAAAAACAAGCGTTACTATTGATTTTCTGAATTTAATAGAATGCAAAGGCAGTGCCGTAAGGCACTGCCTTTTATTTTTCCCTCTCATTTTTCCCTTGGCTGCCATGCCGGAGTTCCCTGGTACTTTGTAATGAAAGAGTAAAATTTCAGACTTATGTAAACCTATATCGTTAAATTTATTTTACATCCGCCGGGTTTTGCTTTTTACATTGGGGAACTAGAATTACAGGCGTGTCAGGAAGACACGAACTGTTAAACAATGAAATGAGAAAATGAAAGGAACAAAGAAAATGAAAAAGTTTATTGTTCTTACACTGGTTGCCCTTATGGCTCTCACCATGATGGTTGGCTGCGGTACCGAGGAAGCCCCTGCCGATGAGGCTACCGCCGCTCCCGCAACTGCAGCTCCTGCAGAGGAAACTCCTGCCGCAGAAGAACTTTCCGGCACCGTTAACGTCAACGGCTCCACCTCCATGGGCGACGTTATCGCCGCTCTCACCGAGGGATTCAACGAGATCAATCCCGACGTGCAGATCAACTACACCGGCAGCGGTTCCGGCGCCGGCATCGAAGGTGTCCTGGCCGGCACCTGCGACCTGGGCCTCAGCAGCCGTGCTCTTTCCGAGGACGAGAAGGGCCAGGGCGCCGTTGAGAATATTGTGGCCAAGGACGGCGTAGCCGTGGTCATCAATCCTGAGAACACCGTCACCGACCTCACCACCGAGCAGATCGCCGCCATCTACACCGGCGAGATCACCAACTGGTCTGAGGTGGGCGGCCCCGACGCCGAGATCGCAGTCCTGGGACGTGACAGCGCCTCCGGTACCCGCTCCGCCTTTGAGGAAATCCTGGGCATTGAGGATGCCTGTGTCTACCTCAACGAGTACAGCTCCACCGGCGACGTCATCGGCAACGTGGCCTCCAACCCCAACGCCATCGGCTACGCCAGCCTCTCCGCCGTGGATGACAGCGTGGTGGCCGTGGCAGTCAACGGCGTGACTCCCACCGAGGCCACTGTGGCTGACGGCAGCTTCGCCATCCAGCGTCCCTTCGTGATAGTCACCGTTGAAGGCACTGAGCTCAGCGCCGCTGCCCAGGCTTTCCTGGACTACGCCATGAGCGCAGAAGTTGCAGACATCATCGCCGCCGCCGGCGCCGTCAGCGCCAACGGCTGATAAGCAAACCCGGCCAAATGGCAGTGGCCCCCACATAAAGTGGGGGCTGTTGCCCTGTAAAGGGCTGTGCCTGACAGATGCACGGGCATCTGCGCCTCTGTCAGACTCAGCCCTGGAAAGAGAGAATACTTTGAGTCAGGCAATATCATTGAAAGGGGAGAACGGGAAAGTGAAGTTGCCGCCCAACACAGCAACAACAAAAAACGGCGCCTGTCCCGTAGAAGAAGAGAACAGCCGGGCCGCAAAGCCCATAGACGGCAGCAGAGGTCTCAAGGACCTGATGGAGCACATCATGAAAGCTCTTTTCCTTTTCTGCGGTTTGGTAGCTGTGGGCTTTGTCCTGGTCATATCCGTTTATCTTATTATTTCCGGCCTTCCGGCTATACGGGAAGTGGGCCTTATACCTTTCCTCTTCGGCACCGACTGGGACCCGGCCAACAAAAGCGGAAGCCCTGCCTACGGCATACTGCCCATGATACTCACCAGTATTTACGGCACCGCCGGGGCCATAGTAATAGGCGTGCCGGTGGGCTTCCTCATGGCGGTGTTCCTCTCCAAGGTAGCAGACCGCAGGCTGGCCGCCGTCATCCGGGAAGTGGTGGACCTGCTGGCGGGCATACCCAGCGTGGTCTACGGCCTGGTGGGCATGATGGTACTGGTGCCGGGGATACGGGTACTATTCGGACTGCCTGCCGGAGACAGCCTGCTGGCTGCGGTGATAGTGCTGGCGGTGATGATACTGCCCAGTATAATCTCCGTCTCCGAAACGGCTCTTGATGCGGTGCCCCGGGAATATGAGGAGGCCAGCCTGGCCCTGGGGGCCACGGAACTGGAGACTTACTTCCGGGTGTCCGCCCCGGCGGCCAAGAGCGGCATCGCCGCCGCAGTGGTGCTGGGAGTGGGCAGGGCCATAGGCGAGGCCATGGCCATACTCATGGTGGCGGGCAACGTGGCAAACATGCCGGGGCTCTTAAAGAGCGTGAAGTTCCTCACCACCGCCATTGCCGGTGAGATGAGTTACGCCGGAGGTCTGCACCGCCAGGCCCTGTTTTCTATAGGCCTTGTTCTCTTCCTGTTCATCATGCTTATAAATGCCGTGCTCAACCTCTTTCTGAAAAAGAACGGTAAGGAGGGAAACTGACATGAACCGGGAATCTGCCTCCCTAACTCAGGGCCTGTCCGCCCGGCGCCGGGCCTATGACATTGGCATGCGGGCGCTTCTGTATGCTTCCGCAATAATTATCTGTGCTCTGCTGCTTTTCCTCATCGGATACATTCTGGTAAGAGGAATACCCCACCTCAGCTGGGAGTTTTTGTCCAGCGAGGAGAGCGTAATAAAGAATATCGAGGGCATACTTCCCGCCCTTATAAATACTCTGTATGTAGTTATTGCCACGCTGATAATCGTGCTTCCCCTGGGAGTTGGCAGCGCCATCTATCTCACGGAATACGCCACGAATAAAAAACTGGTGGCCGCCATAGAGTTCGCCACCGAGACTCTGGCGGGCATGCCCAGCATAATCTTCGCCCTGGTGGGCGTGATAGTGTTCTGCGAGTTTGCGGGGCTGG
Organism: uncultured Oscillospiraceae bacterium; assembly: GCA_944385705.1. GTDB lineage: Bacteria > Bacillota > Clostridia > Oscillospirales > Oscillospiraceae > Limivicinus. The sequence goes on from CALWYF010000008.1 coordinate 3,699, forward strand.
GCACCAGCCTGCTGGCCGGAGCCTTCTCCCTGGTGATGATGACCCTGCCCACAATAATCCGCACCACCCAGGAATCCCTGAAGACCGTGCCTCAGAGCTACCGGGAGGGCTCCCTGGCCCTGGGCGCCGGCAAGTGGCACATGGTGCGCACCGTGGTGCTGCCCTCCAGCGTGGACGGCATAGTCACCGGCTGCATCCTGGCGGTGGGCCGCATAGTGGGGGAGAGCGCCGTGCTGATGTTCACGGCGGGCATGGGCATGCGCCTTGCCAAATACGGCCATGGACTGGGCGAGTTCTTCAAAAACCTCTTTGACAGCTCCGGCGCCACTCTCACCGTGGCCCTGTACAACTATGCCAAGGAGAGGGCCGATTTTGAATCCGCCTTTGCGGTGGCGGTAGTGCTGCTGGTGATAGCTTTCATCATCAATATCGCCGCCAAGCTGGCAGGCAGAAAGCTCAAAAAACACTGAGAGCGGGAGATGCTGATATGTGCGACAATAATGAGAAGATAATAATTGAGTCAAATAAACTGAATCTGTATTACGGAGACAACCACGCTCTGAAGGATATCAGCTTCAGAATACCGTCGAACCGTATAACGGCTCTTATCGGCCCTTCCGGCTGCGGCAAGAGCACCTTCCTGAAGACCCTCAACCGCATGAACGATCTGGTGCCGGGGGTGAAGATTGAAGGACAAGTGATGTATAACGGGGAGGACATTTACAGCAAGGCTGTGGATGTGACAAGGCTGCGCAGGCAGATAGGAATGGTGTTCCAGAAGGCCAACCCCTTCCCCATGAGCATTTATGACAACATCGCCTACGGTCCCCGGACCCACGGAGTCAGAAACCGGGCGAAACTGGACGAAATAGTTGAGCGCTCTCTGAGGGATGCCGCAATCTGGGAGGAGGTAAAGGACAGACTGAATAAAAGCGCCCTGGGCCTCTCCGGCGGCCAGCAGCAAAGGATATGTATAGCCCGAGCTCTGGCGGTGGAGCCTGACGTGCTGCTCATGGACGAGAGCACCAGCGCCCTGGACCCCATATCTACTTCCAAAATTGAGGAGCTGGCTATGGATCTAAAAAGCCGATACACGGTTATAATGGTCACCCATAATATGCAGCAGGCTCTGCGTATATCCGATTATACCGCTTTTTTCCTGCTGGGTGAGCTGGTGGAGTATGGGGACACACAGACCATGTTCTCCAAGCCCACGGACAAGAGGACGGAAGACTACATTACAGGGAGGTTCGGCTGATGAGAAGCCATTTCGACCAGCAGCTGCAGCTGCTTAACAGCGAGATGAGGGATATGGGAGCTCTGTGCGAGGACGCAATAGCCCTGGCATCCAAGGCCCTTTCTGAAAACAGCAAGGAGCTGGCGGCAAAGGTTCCGCCTATCGCCTCCGCCCTGGACCAGAAGGAGCGGGATGTGGAGAATATATGCCTGAAGCTGCTGCTGCGCCAGCAGCCCGTGGCCGGGGACCTGCGCCAGATTTCTGCCGCGTTGAAGATGATAACAGACATGGAGCGCATAGGTGATCAGGCGGAGGATATAGCGGAGATCGTCTGCTATATGCAGGGCAGTTCCCAGAAAGAGACGGAGCTTTTTAACTCCATGGCTCGCTCAGTCATACAGATGGTCACCGACAGCGTGGACGCCTATGTGAAGCAGGATCTGGAACTGGCCAAAAATGTCATATCCCATGACGACGTGGTGGATGACTATTTTGAAAAAGTAAAAAAGAGCCTGGTGGATATAATTGTCAAGGAACCGGATATGGGCGGCTTTGCTCTGGATATGCTGATGATAGGCAAGTACTTTGAACGTATAGGCGACCACGCCACCAACATTGCCGAGTGGGTGATTTATTCCGTCACCGGCGTGCACAAAAGCGCTGAACTTTCCAACTAAGATTGTTATGTAAACTCAATCCCGACGCTTCCAACTATAAAGCTCCCCCGAAGAGTTTCAAAGTCTTCGGGGGAGCTTTATGGATAAGAGAGGTCAATTCTTAAGTATCAGGCCGATAACAAAGACTGCAAGGGCAATCAAGAAAATTATAATGGCCGCGCCGGACAGGGCCGAGTTGCGGCCCAGGTCGGCAATGGCAAAAACGATGGTTATCAGCATCAGCATTATCCCTGAGAGCATTAGTTTGGTTGACTTCATGTCAATGACTCCTTTAGGTTCGTTTTTATTTCACACAGCAAAGCCCCGGAACAAAAGAGGAAAATATAAAAAGACCTGAACGGAGGATCCCGCTCAGGTCTTTCCCAAAACTGCTTTTACTGGATCTCCACCAGCTTGCCGATGACCACATAGCGGGCGTCGTCAAACTCATAGGTGCAGGTGGAGAGAACGACTATCCGGTCCTCAAGACTGACTTCCACATCGCTCTGGAAGGTGGACTCGGCCTTGGCGCTTTCAATGTATGCCAGGAACTGCTCGTCGGCATCAAACTGAGTGGCATAGACATAGGAGTCAGGCTCAGTTACAAGACCGGCAAAGAGGTCCACACGGAAGTTCTTCTGAGGAGTGCTTATGTAGAGGCAGGGGTGCTCGGGATAGTACTCTGCATCCCGGTAGTTGCGGAGACTTGCAAACATGGAGCCGTCATTCATGTTGTGGCCGTAGACCCGGGTGTTCTTGCCGGAGAAATCAGGATTATCCTGGCAGTCCACAAATATGGTGCCGTTGGCGTTATACTCGCCGCTGAGCAGATGATCCAGATAGGTGAAGTTGTCCTCGGTGTGGGCAATGGGGTAGTTTATAACGGTGTTGGGGCAGTAAATCCAACCCACAGCCTCGGGGTTCTCAGCCTGGAGAGCGGCAAAGTCCACGCTGATGGGGGAGACTTCCGTCTCTTCCTCTTCCTTTGCCTCCTCGCCGTCAGCGGGGGAGGGCTTGGGAGTGGTCTCGGTGGTGGTGACATACTGCTGGCTCATGGCGTTATAATTTTCCTCGGCGACCTTGTAGCCGTTGAGGGTACTTATGATCTTATAGGCGCTGAATCCAAACACGCACAGGAATACCAGGCACAGCAGGACAAGCACCAGCTTTATATTCTTGCTTATGACAATCGCCATCCTTTATTACAGAGTGGATACATTATAACCCAAGCCCGGGCAAAAGAAAAGACATAATTGTAAATTAATACTTAAGATTAATTAAGCGGTGCCGGAAAAAAGACCGGGAAAGCCGGTCTTGCCCGGAATTTAAAGCACTTTTTCCGGCTGATGTTACAGATATTTCCACTATTCTCTTGACGGGCTGTTGACAAAGGAAGGAAATATGGTATAATACTAAAAAAATTGCGGCTGACTTTCGGAGCCGGCCTGTCAGAGGAAGTAGGATGGACGCGGCTGTGGCTGCGTCTGTTTCTGTGTGTTCAGACCCTGCGCGGAGCATGGAGTCTGGGGAGAGGGTGCATATGAAGGACAACAAGCTTAGCTTCAAGCTGGATAAGTACAAGGCTCCCAAGGGACAGCTGTTTTCCTTGGAGGGCCGTTCCTTTGATTTTGATAACGACAGATATAGTATTTTTCCCGGTTTTTGTGATGTGCATGTGCATTTCAGAGAGCCGGGATTTTCTTATAAGGAGACCATGGCCACAGGCAGTGCCGCCGCCGCTGCCGGTGGCTTTACCGCCGTGTGCGCCATGCCCAACCTTAACCCGGTGCCGGACAGTCCGGCGCATCTCCGGGCCGAGCTGGAGATAATAGACAAAGACGCCTGCATAAACGTTGTGCCCTACGCCGCCATTACCGCAGGGGAGACGGGGGAGCGCCTTTCCGACATGGAGGCCCTGGCCCCATATGTGGCGGGCTTCTCCGATGACGGCCGGGGCGTCCAGAGCGACGAGCTTATGGAGCAGGCCATGCTCCGGGCAAAGGAGCTGGGCAAGCTTATAGTCGCCCACTGCGAGGTAAACTCCCTGCTGAAGGGCGGCTGTATCCATGACGGGGACTATGCCAGGGCTCACGGCCACAAGGGCATCTGTTCTGAGAGCGAATACGCCCAGGTGGAGCGGGATTTGAAGCTGGTGGAGAAGACCGGTTGCGCCTACCATGTGTGCCATGTGTCCACCAAGGAGAGCGTGGAGCTTATACGCAAGGCCAGGGCCCGGGGGCTCAATGTCAGCTGTGAGACTGCACCCCACTATCTGCTGCTGGATGACAGCATGCTTCGGGAGGACGGCCGCTTCAAGATGAATCCTCCGGTGCGCAGCAGGGAGGACCGGCTTGCCCTCATAGAGGGGATAAAGGACGGCACAATAGAGATAATCGCCACCGACCACGCTCCCCATTCTGAGGCCGAGAAGTCCCGGGGCCTGGAAGACAGCGCCTTCGGCATAGTGGGGCTGGAGACCGCCTTCCCCCTGCTGTATACCAACCTGGTACTCACCGGGGAGATAAGCCTGCAAAAGCTGCTGGAGCTTATGTGCTGGAACCCGAGACAGCGCTTTGGCATACCCATGGGAGAGGAGTTCTCCCTGTGGGATCTGGGGGAGAGCTACAGGATAGACCCGGCGGAGTTCAAATCCCTGGGCCGCTCCACTCCTTTCCAGGGCTGGCATGTGCGGGGCCGCTGCCACATGACCGTTTATAACGGCAAAGCCGTTTATAATAGATAAGATACACAGAAACACAAGAGCAAACAAGCGAGAATGTTTTTACGGAGGAACTGAAATGGCAAAGAGAACGGACATAAAGAAGATACTCATTATCGGCTCCGGCCCCATAGTCATCGGACAGGCGGCGGAGTTCGACTATGCCGGCACCCAGGCCTGCCTGGCTCTGAAGGAAGAGGGATACGAGGTGGTCCTGTGCAACTCCAACCCTGCCACCATCATGACCGACACCACCATTGCCGACAAGGTTTATATGGAGCCCCTGACCCTGGAGTACATTGCCAAGATCCTCCGTTACGAGCGGCCCGACGCCATAGTCCCCGGCATCGGCGGCCAGACGGGACTGAACCTGGCCATGCAGCTGGAGAAGAAAGGCGTGCTTAAGGAGTGCCGGGTGGAGCTGCTGGGTACCAGCAGCGAGAGCATAGAAAAGGCCGAGGACCGGGAGCTCTTCAAGGAGCTGTGCCAGTCCATAGGCGAGCCCACCATCCCTTCTCAGATAACCTACAGCCTGGAGGAGGCCAGAGCCGCCGCCAGGGAGATCGGCTATCCTGTTGTTCTGCGTCCCGCCTTCACCCTGGGTGGCACCGGCGGCGGCTTTGCCAACAACGAGCAGGAGCTGGAGGACATCGGCATCAACGCCTTCAAGCTCTCTCCCGTGCACCAGGTGCTCATTGAAAAGAGCGTCAAGGGCTACAAGGAGATAGAGTTTGAAGTCATGCGTGACTCCAACGACCACGCCATCACCATCTGCGGCATGGAGAACGTGGACCCTGTGGGCGTACACACCGGCGACTCCATAGTGGTGGCCCCCATAATGAGCCTTAATGACCACGACCTGAAGATGCTCAATGACAGCGCCATTAAGATAATCCGGGCCCTGAGGATAGAGGGCGGCTGCAACGTGCAGTTTGCTCTCAACCCCAATTCCAGCGAGTACTATCTCATCGAGGTCAACCCCAGAGTTTCCCGTTCCTCCGCCCTGGCCTCCAAGGCCAGCGGCTACCCCATAGCCAGAGTCACCGCCAAGATCGCCGTGGGCATGGCTCTGGAGGATATCACCATCGCCAACACCAACGCCGCTTTCGAGCCCAGCCTGGACTATGTAGTGGCCAAGATGCCCCGCTTCCCCTTTGACAAGTTCGCCACAGCTCCCAACGTGCTGGGTACCCAGATGAAGGCTACCGGCGAGGTCATGGGCATAGGCGCCAACCTGGAGGAGTGCCTGCTGAAATCCGTGCGCTCACTGGAGATAGGCGTCTGCCACTTCCGTATGGCAAAATTCGACCATATGGAGACCCAGGACATTATTGAATACCTGGGCCAGTTCAGGGACGACGGCATCTTCGCCGTGGCTGAGCTGCTGCGCCGCGGCGTGAGCATAGACAAGCTCTATGAAGTGACTATGATAACCCCCCTGTTCCTGGAGTCCATAAAGAAGATAGTGGATATGGAAAAGACCCTGGCCGCAAATCCCGGGGATCGTGAGCTGCTCACCCAGGCCAAGAAGATGGGCTTCAGTGACAAGTACATTGCCTGGCTCTGGAAGGAGAAGGAGCTGGATGTGTTCAATCTCCGTCGTGAGATGGGACTCTTCCCCAGCTACCCCATGGTGGACACCTGCCATACCAATGCCTATATCCCCTACTTCTACTCATCCTACAGCAGAGAGAATTCCTCCCGTCTGGAGAACAGAAAGAAGATAGTGGTGCTGGGCGCCGGCCCCATCCGCATAGGCCAGGGCGTGGAATTTGACTACTCCACCGTCCATGCCGTCACTACCATAAAGAAGTCCGGTTATGAGGCCATAATCATAAACAACAACCCGGAGACCGTCTCCACCGACTATACCACCGCAGACAAGCTCTACTTTGAGCCTCTCACTGCTGAGGACGTTATGAATATCATAGAGTTTGAAAAGCCGGAAGGGGTCATCGCCTCTCTGGGCGGCCAGACCGCCATCAACCTGGCCCAGCCCCTTATGGAGCGGGGAGTGAAGATAATCGGCACCGACTGCGAGGCCATAGAGCGGGCGGAGAACCGTGACAGCTTCGAGCATATTCTGGAAAAACTGGACATCCCCCAGCCGGAGGGCCACGCTGTTACCAACATCGAGGACGGTGTGAAGGCCGCCGAGAGCATAGGCTACCCTGTGCTGGTGCGTCCCAGCTTCGTGCTGGGCGGCCGGGCCATGCAGATAGTGGCCAACGAGCAGCAGCTGCGCCAGTACCTCAAGACCGCCGTGGAGGTGGACGTGGACAAGCCCGTGCTGGTGGATAAGTATATCATCGGCAAGGAGATAGAGGTGGACGCCATCTGCGACGGCAGGGACGTGTTCGTCCCCGGCATCATGGAGCTGGTGGAGCGCACCGGTATCCACAGCGGCGACTCCATAAGTGTATACCCCACCTTCAGTATCTCCGACAAGGTAAAGGGCATCGTGCTCCAGTATGCCAAGAAGCTGGGACTGGGCATAGGCATAGTGGGGCTGTATAATATCCAGTTTATTGTGGACAGAAACGACAAGGTCTATATAATCGAAGTGAACCCCCGTTCTTCCCGTACCGTGCCTTTCCTGTCCAAGGCCACCGGCTACAGTCTGGCGGATATCGCAACTGAGGTCATCATGGGCAAGAGCCTGAAGGAGCAGGGCATATTCGATATCTATCCCAAGGAGAAGAACCGCTGGTATGTGAAAGTCCCCGTGTTCTCCTTCAATAAGATACGGGGGCTGGATGCCTACCTGTCCCCGGAGATGAAGTCCACCGGCGAGGCCATAGGCTATGACGATAAGTTGAACAGGGCTTTGTACAAGGCTCTCCAGGCCTCCGGCACCCACCTGCAGAACTACGGCACCGTGTTTGCAACCGTGGCCGACAAGGACAAGGAGGAGGCTCTGCCCCTGATCCGACGCTTCTATAATCTGGGCTTCAATATAGAGGCCACCGAGGGCACCGCCCGCTTCCTGAAGGAGAACGGCATCCGCACCCATGTGCTGAAAAAGATAAGAGACGGCAGCAATGAGATACTGGATTCTCTCCGTCAGGGACATATCGCCTATGTCATCAACACCCAGGATCTGGGTTCCCAGGGTCAGCTCAGCGACGGCTATAAGATACGCAGCACCGCCACCGAGAACAATGTCACCATGTTTACTGCCCTGGACACTGTGAGAGTTCTGCTGGACGTGCTGGAGGAGACCACTTTGCGCATCTCCACCATCGATGCCTGAGGACGGGAATGAGACAGGGAATATTTCAGATAATAGAGAACCTCCCCCTGGCAAGGGACATCATGTCCCTGCGCCTGGGGGGAGACACCGGAGCAATAGTGCGGCCGGGCCAGTTCGTTAATATACAGGTGGAGGACTGTTTTCTGCGCCGGCCCCTCTCGGTCTGCGACTGGGATGGGGACAGCCTTACTGTGGTCTACCGTATAGCGGGACGGGGAACGGAGCTGCTGGCCAAAATGAAAAACGGTAGCCTGGACGTGCTCACAGGTCTGGGCAACGGCTTCAATACCGCCCTTTCGGGAGACAGACCGCTGCTTATCGGCGGCGGCCTGGGCTTTACTCCCCTGTATGCCCTGGCAAAGAACCTGATAAAAGAGGGAAAGAAAGTTCAGGTGATCCTGGGCTTTGCATCAAAGGAGCAGGCTGTCTATGTGGATAAGTTCAAGGCCCTGGGCTGTGAAGTCACGGTCTGCACCGAGGACGGCAGCCTGGGACTTAAAGGCTATGTGACCCGCGCCATGGAGGGCCTTGACTACAGCCATTTCTACACCTGCGGTCCGGAGGCCATGTTCAAAGCAGTCAGCGACTGCTCGCTTACATCGGGACAGTTCAGCTTTGAGCAGCGCATGGGCTGCGGCTTCGGCGCCTGCATGGGCTGCTCCTGCGAAACGCTCTACGGGGTGAAGCGCATATGTAAGGAGGGCCCGGTGCTTATGAAGGAGGAGATAAAATGGCGGACATGAGAGTCTCCCTCTGCGGCATAGAGCTGGATAACCCGGTCATTCCCGCCAGCGGAACTTTCGGATACGGCTATGAATTTGCGGAGTTATATGATATAAATGTACTGGGTACGTTCTCCTTTAAGGGCACCACCAGGGAACCCCGCTTCGGAAACCCCACTCCCCGCATCGCCGAGTGTACCGCCGGGCTCATAAACTCCGTGGGACTGCAAAACCCCGGTGTGGAGAAAGTGATAGAGGAGGAACTGCCGAAACTGGCCAATGTATTCCATAAGAAGGTCATGGCCAATGTGAGCGGCTTTTCCGTGGACGACTATGTGTACAGCTGCGAGAAGCTGGACAAGTGCGAGCAGGTGGGCTGGCTGGAAGTGAACGTCAGCTGCCCCAATGTCCACGGAGGCGGTATGAGCTTCGGTACCAGCCCGGAGGCTGCGGCGGAAGTCACCAGAGCAGTGAAAGCCGTGTGCCGCAAGCCGGTGATAATCAAGCTCAGCCCAAATGTTACCGATATAGTGTCCATCGCCCTGGCATGCCAGGAGGCGGGGGCCGACGGAATAAGCCTTATAAATACCCTGCTGGGCATGCGTATAGACCTTAAAACACGGCGGCCTGTGGTGGCCAACCGCACCGGAGGCTTTTCCGGCCCGGCCATTTTCCCCGTTGCCTTGCGCATGGTCTACCAGGTGGCCCAGGCGGTAAAGGTGCCGGTCATCGGCGTGGGGGGAGTATCCAGCGCCGAAAATGTCATTGAGATGATGCTGGCGGGAGCCACTGCCGTGGAAGTAGGGGCCGCAAATCTGACCCGGCCCTATGCCTGCCGGGACATTATAAAAGAGCTGCCCGCAGCAATGGAGAAGTACGATATAAGTTCACTGAGAGATATAATAGGAGGAGCGATACATGGGTAAAGACGTCATAGTTGCCTGCGATTTCAGCAGCGCAGAGCAGGTGTTCACTTTCCTGGATAAATTCAAAGAGCGTAAGCCCTTTGTAAAGATAGGCATGGAGCTTTACTATGCCGAGGGCCCGGAGATAGTCCGCCAGATAAAGGCCCGTGGTCATAAGATATTTCTTGACCTGAAGCTCCATGACATCCCCAACACCGTGAAAAAGGCCATGGCCGTACTCTCCGGACTGGATGTGGACATGTGCAATGTCCATGCCGTCGGAACCTCCGCTATGATGAAAGCCGCTCTGGAGGGCCTGACCCGGCCAGACGGCAGCCGCCCCCTGCTCATAGCCGTCACCCAGCTTACCTCCACTGACCAGGAGAGCATGGAGAGAGAGCTGCTCATTGAAAAACCTCTGGACCAGGTGGTCATGAGCTATGCACGCACCGCCAGGTCGGCGGGGCTGGACGGCGTGGTCTGCTCACCCTTGGAGGCGGGCAAGGTCCACGAGACCTGCGGCAATAACTTTGTCACCGTCACCCCCGGCGTCCGCTTTGCCGACGGGGATGCGGGAGACCAGAAGCGGGTGACCACCCCCGAAAAGGCCAAAGAGCTGGGCTCCGACTATATCGTGGTGGGCCGTCCCATAACTGCCGCCGCCGACCCGGTGGAGGCGTACAACAGATGCGTAAAGGAGTTTGTAGGATGATGGAAAAGAAAATTGCAAAAGACCTGCTGAAGATAAAGGCGGTGTTCTTCCGCCCTGACGAGCCCTTCACCTGGGCCAGCGGCATCAAGAGCCCCGTGTACTGCGACAACCGCCTGACCCTCACCGCCCCGGAAGTGCGTCTGGATGTGGAGCAGGGTCTGGCTCAGTTGATAAAGGAGAATTACCCTGAGGCCGAGGTGCTCATGGGCACTTCCACCGCCGGCATTGCCCACGCCGCCATCACTGCCCATCTGCTGAATATGCCCATGGGCTATGTGCGCTCCGGTGCCAAGGACCACGGCCGCCAGAACCAGATAGAGGGACGCCTGGAACCGGGCCAGAAAGTAGTTGTGGTGGAAGACCTCATCTCTACCGGCGGCAGTGTGCTGGAAGTGGTGGATGTACTTCGCAAAGCCGGGGCAGATGTGCTGGGAGTGGTGAGCATCTTTACCTACGGCATGAAGAAGGGCCTGGAGCGCCTGGCCGAGGCCAAGGTGAAGAATGTATCCCTGACCAATTTCGACGTGGTGGCTGCTGCCGCCGCGGAGGAGGGCTATATAAAGCCTGAGGATGTCCAGCGCCTCATCGCCTTCCGGGACAATCCCTCCGATGAGAGCTGGATAAAGAAGTAAAGCCCAAGCAAAAAACTTGATTTTATCATTTCCTTGTGATAAACTTTTAAAATGTATAGCGGCCCCTGGTCAAGGGGCTGCCTAAACTACTGTCACAGAATGGAGAATATAGCTATGGAAAGAATCAAGACTCTTGAGACCCGCGACCTGTGCGAGAGCGCCAAGAACGGCGGCTGCGGCGAGTGCCAGACCTCCTGCCAGTCTGCCTGCAAGACCAGCTGCGGCGTTGCCAACCAGAAGTGCGAGAACGAGAAGGCCTGAGTAAGAGGCTGACTCTGGAAAAATAAAAAGCTGCCGCCTGTTCAGGGGCTGCCGGAATGGGGAGCTGTGCTTCCTTTTCCAACAGTGCTCCCGGGCGGCGCTTTTTATCTTTACCAATATACATAGAGGGAGGGTACCCTGAATGGTACACCAATACAAATTCAACGGCTATAATATCGTCCTGGACAGCTGCTCCGGCTCCATTCACTCTGTGGACGAGGTGGCCTATGACATAATAGCCATGTATAAGGAAAAGAGCCCCGAGGAGATAGTTCGGGAGCTCATGAAAAAGTATGCTCACCGCAGCGACGTTACGGAGGAAGAGCTCTATGCCTGCATAGACGATGTGGCCGCTCTGGAGAAGGCGGGCAAGCTCTACACTCCCGACAATTTTGCCTCCATGGCCGGAACCTTCAAGGAGCGCTCCGGGGACGTGGTGAAGGCCCTGTGCCTCCACGTGGCCCACACCTGCAACCTCAACTGCTCCTATTGCTTTGCCAGCCAGGGCAAGTACCACGGGGAGCGGGCCCTGATGAGCTTCGAAGTGGGAAAGCGGGCCCTGGATTTCCTTATTGAAAACTCCGGCCATCGCACCAACCTTGAGGTGGACTTTTTCGGCGGCGAGCCCCTGATGAACTGGGATGTGGTAAAGCAGCTGGTGGAGTATGCCCGCACCCAGGAGGAGCCCCACCACAAAAAGTTCCGCTTTACCCTCACCACCAACGGCATGCTCATAGACGATGATGTCATCGACTTTGCCAACAGGGAAATGGGTAACGTGGTTTTGTCCCTGGACGGACGCAAGGAGATACACGACGCCCTCCGGGTGGACTATGCCGGAAACGGCAGCTACGACCGCATAGTTCCAAAATTCCAGAAGCTGGTGAAGGCCAGAGGCGGGAAAAACTATTATATGCGGGGCACCTTTACCCATGCATGCCCGGACTTCACCAAGGACCTGTTCCACATGGCGGACCTGGGCTTTACCGAGCTGAGCATGGAGCCGGTGGTCTGCGCTCCCGGAGACAGTGTAGCCTTGACTCCGGAGGATATTGAGGTCGTAAAGCAGCAGTATGAACTGCTGGCTGTGGACATGCTGCGCCGTGAGAAGGAGGGCAAGCCCATAACCTTCTACCACTACATGCTGGACCTCACCGGCGGCCCCTGCATTTATAAGCGCATCTCCGGCTGCGGTTCCGGCACCGAGTACATGGCCGTCACTCCCTGGGGCGACCTTTACCCCTGCCACCAGTTTGTGGGCGAGGAGAAGTACAAGCTGGGCAACATCTGGGACGGGGTCACCAACACCAAGCTTCGGGAGGAGTTTCGCTCCTGCAATGCCTACGCCCGGAAGGAATGCGACGGCTGCTGGGCCCGGCTCTACTGCTCCGGCGGCTGTGCCGCCAATGCCTATCACGCCACCGGCAGCATAAAGGGCGTGTATGAGGCGGGCTGTGAACTGTTCAAAAAGCGCATTGAGTGTGCCATCATGATGAAGGTGGCAGAGAGCCAGGAGCAAGACTGATGGACAGCCCCATAGCCGACTTTGTGAAAAGCTATGCCGCATCCGGCACTGCCCGTTTCCACATGCCCGGCCACAAGGGGAGAGGCCCCCTGGGCTGCGAGCCGCTGGACATTACAGAGATAGCCGGGGCCGATTCTCTCTATGAAGCCTCGGGAATAATAGCTCAAAGCGAGGAGAACGCCCGCTGCCTCTTCGGCACCGGACGCACCCTCTATTCCACCGAGGGTTCCAGCCAGTGCATAAGGGCCATGCTCCAGCTGATACTGCAAAACCGCAGGCCGGGCACCGCCCCAGTGATACTGGCGGCCAGGAACGTGCACAAGGCCTTCATATACGCCGCCGCCCTGCTGGATTTTCAGCCGGAGTGGCTCTGGCCGGAGGGGGACAGTGACTCCCTGCTGGGCTGCCCCATAAGCCCCCGGGGTGTGGCCAAAGCCATGGACTCGCTGCCGGAGCCGCCTGCGGCAGTTTACATAACAAGCCCGGACTATCTGGGGAACCTGGCGGACGTAAAGGCCGTAGCCGACGTTGTCCATGAGCGGGGGAGCATCCTGGCGGTGGACAATGCTCACGGGGCTTATCTCCACTTTCTGGAAAGCTCCCTGCACCCTATGGACCTGGGGGCAGATATCTGCTGCGACTCCGCCCATAAGACCCTGCCGGTGCTCACCGGCGGGGCCTACCTGCACATAAGCAAAAGCGCCCCGGAGAGCTTCAGGAAAAACGCCCGACAGGCCATGGCGCTATTTGGCTCAACCAGCCCGTCCTATCTCACCATGGCCTCCCTGGACATGTGCAACGTCTATCTGGCCGGGAAGTTCCGGCAGGAGCTGGCTGAGACCTGCTTGAGGATAGAGGACCTGAAAGCCCGGCTGAAGGGCCGGGGATGGGGGGTAGAGACCTCCGACCCGCTGAGACTGTGTCTCAGGGCCCCGGAAGGCGGCAGCGGCCTGGAACTGGCCCAAAGACTTAGGGAGAAGGGGATGGAATGTGAGCACGCCGACGGGGGCTACCTGGTGCTCATGTTCACTCCTGAAAACAGCCCGGAGGAGCTGGAGCGGCTGGAGAAAGCTCTGGGATATGCTCCTGCCCCGCCGGCTGTAAGGAAACCGATGCCTCTGCCCAGAGGGGAGCGGGCCATGTCGCTGCGCAGGGCGATGCTTTCCACTCAGGAGACTGTTCCGGCAGGAGAGGCTCTGGGGCGCATCTGCGGAGCCCCTACAGTGGCCTGTCCTCCTGCGGTGCCTATAGCTGTCTCCGGGGAACGGATAGGGCGGGAGGCCCTGGAGCTTTTCCGCCGCTATGGCCTGGAGAGCGTGGATGTGGTCATATAATCATATAAAAAATAATAAAAAATTTTTTAACAAGAAAGACTTTCGGATACCAAATCGAAAGTCTTTTTTTAATGCTTAGAAACCGGTTTACAACAGCGACAATTAGACTAAAATGTATAAACATTCAGAAAAACCCAGGCAGAAACTGGAATTTCTGGCCTCCCATACATAATTGACAGGGGAAAAAGACTGTGGTATACTTAGCCAAACTTGTGGAATGTGCATGAATGTAGTGGGTGTAAAGTAATTAACAACCTGAAATTTTGACGCTTTTCACAATTATGGGAAGTTCATCGGCGCAAGCCGTGAATAAAAAATTTATGGAGGAAATGAAATGAAAAAACTCATCGCATTGCTGCTTGCAGCTATGATGGTCTTCGCTCTCTGCGCCTGCGGCGCAAGTGAAGAGCCCGCTGCTGAAGAGCAGCCCGCTGCCGAAGCTCCTGCTGAGGATGCCGCTGAGGCTCCCGCAGAGGAAGAGGCTCCCGTTATCAAGGTCGGTATTGCCGCTCCTGACGTGACCCACGGCTGGGTTGCAGGTGTTGCCTACTATGCAGAGAAGTACTGCAAGGACAACAATCTGGAGTACAAGATCACCACCTCTGCCGACGCAGCCGAAATGACCGCAGCTCTCCAGGACCTGATGGCTTGGGGCGCCACCGTTGTTGTTTCCTGGCCTCAGTGGACCGGTATGGAAACCGCTCTCCAGGAAGTTATTGACGCCGGTATCCCCGTTGTGAACTTTGACGTTGACGTGGCCTGCGAGGGTATCTACAAGGTCACCGGCGACAACTACGACATGGGCTATCAGTGCGCAAAGTACATATCCGATAAGGTGGGCGACGGCGCCATCATCGCCGTTATGGACGTGCCCTCCTCCGGCTCTGTCTGCGAACTGCGCAAGGAAGGCTTCTATGCCTACATGGACGAGATCGGCTATGATCAGTCCAACATCTTCGAAGTGACTCTGGAGTCCTTTGCCCGTGACGACGGCCTCACCGTTATGGCCGACGTTCTGGAGAAGAACCCCCAGATCGACGCCGTGTTCTCCATGGATGATGAGACCTCCATCGGCTCCATCCAGGCCATCACCGAGGCCGGCCGTACCGACATCAAGGCCATCACCGGCGGCGGCGGATGCCAGGAGTACTTCCGCATGATCGCTG
This sequence comes from uncultured Oscillospiraceae bacterium, assembly GCA_944385705.1. GTDB lineage: Bacteria > Bacillota > Clostridia > Oscillospirales > Oscillospiraceae > Limivicinus. The sequence continues at coordinate 18,821 of CALWYF010000008.1, forward strand.
ATGAGCAGTATGCTGATCTTGGCCTGTGCAGCGCTCTGTACAGCCCCGCCATGGTTCAGGATGCCATCAAGACCGCTATCGACCTGCTCAATGGCGGCGAGGCTGAGCCCATCGTTGTCATCCCCACCACCATCGTCTCCGCTGACAACGTTGCCGACTACCTGGATCCCGAGAACACTGTTTACTGATAATCGACAAAAGACCTATCTTCAAATGGGCTATGGCTTTGTAGCCATAGCCCATTTGCAATAAGGGGGCTCGAACTTTTTCTTTAAAAAAGTGCCAGGGCTCCTTCGGCAGTTTTTTGAAGAAAAGCACCCCGATATATACCTTAAGAAAACGGAAGTGATAGCTTGAACCTGAAAATGGAAAACATTTATAAGTCCTTTGGAGCCAACGACGTCCTTCAAAACGTGGACTTCAGCCTGGAGACCGGGGAGATCTGCGCCCTGCTGGGGGAGAACGGAGCCGGTAAATCCACACTGATGAACATTCTGGGCGGCGTGCTCCAGGCGGACAAGGGCAGCATAAGCCTTGACGGTGAGAAAAAGGATTTCAATTCCCCAGTGGATTCTCTGGACGCCGGTATAGGCTTCATCCATCAGGAGCTGAACTTGATAAACGATTTGACCATATATGAAAATATGTTCATAACCCATCTGCCGAAGAAGAAAATATTCCTGGACGCAAAGCTGATGCAGGAAAAGACCAGGGAACTTTTTCAGCGGATGAACATCGACCTGGACCCCTGCACCATGGTGCGGGAGCTGGACGCCTCCTATAAGCAGATAGTGGAGATATGCCGGGCGCTGATGCAGGATGCATCCATTATCATTATGGACGAGCCCACGACCTCACTCACCGAGCCGGAGATCCAGCGGGTCTTTACCATGATGCGTTCCCTGAAGGAGCAGGGGGTGGGAATTATCTTCATCTCCCATAAGCTGGGCGAGGTCATGGAGATCTGCGACAGGTATACGGTACTGAGAGACGGTAAAATGGTAGCCTCCGGCAAGGTGTCTGAGACCAATCAGAAGCAGCTGGCGGCTTACATGGTGGGCCACGAGGTCCAGAGCGATACAAACAGTGAGCGCTGCGAATACGGGGAAGAGATGCTCCGTCTGGAGGGGCTGAGCGACGGGCACCACTTCCATGACATTTCGCTTACGGTGCGTCAGGGAGAGGTCCTGGGCGTCACCGGCCTTCTGGGCGACGGACGCAGCGAGCTGTTCCAGACCGTGTTCGGCGCCATGAACGGCGGACACTATACCGGAAAGATATACCTGGGAGGCAAGGAAATACATATGCGCAACACTCACCAGGCCCTGGAAGCGGGTCTGGCCTATCTGCCCAGGAACAGAAAAGAAAACGCCATTTTGAAGGACATGTCCATCCTGGACAACGGCTCTATTGTGTACCTGCCAAAGCTCTGCCGTAAGGGCTTTATAGACTTTGCAAAGCAGGAGGAGCTGTTCATGGAGCAGGTGGAGAGCCTGCACATAAAGATGGGGGACAAGGGCGACAGGATAACCAGCCTCTCCGGCGGCAACCAGCAGAAGGTGGTGCTGGCCAAGTGGCTCATATCCCAGCCAAAGGTCCTGGTGCTGGATAACCCCACCCAGGGCGTGGACGTGGGAGCAAAGGAAGAGATCTATACCATCATCCGCCGTCTGGCCTCTGAGGGCGTGGCCATCGTGGTGCTGTCCTCGGAAGCTCAGGAGATAATGCGGGTGTGCGACAGGAGCCTGGTGCTGTTCCACGGCCGCCAGGTGGGAGAAGTCAGCGGTGAGGACATGAACGAGCACTATATCATGTATCTGGCCACAGGCGGCAAACAGAAGGAAAGAGAGTGTGTGTGAAAATGGAAAAGACAAGGCTTGAAAACAATCGAGGTGCTTTGGGCTGGTTTAAGGATAAATGGTCCCACAACGCCCTGTTCTCCACAATATTCGCCCTGGTGGTGATGGTGCTTATCCAGTGCATAGTCATGTGGATAAACGCCGGCTCCTTCGGCGGCATGTTCGGGAAGATGGGCATGGCCTGGCTGAATATTCTGCGCAACAACGCCTATCAGGGCGTCATAGCTCTTGGCATGTGCTTCATTATAATAAGCGGCGGCATCGACCTGTCTGTGGGCTCCATGCTCTGCGCTCTGGGCGCCATACTCATGTATCTGATAGCCCCTACGGGCCTGCTGGCCTCCATCGGTCTTACCGGCCCTGCGGCCTATGTGATAGCCGTCATCCTCATCCTGATAGTGGGCTATTTCTTCGGTCAGATAAACGGTGCGCTGGTCTCCTACGGTAAGCTGCCCCCCTTCATTGCAACCCTGGGCACCATGAAGGTGTTCCGCTCCGTGACCCAGCAGCTCACCAAGCAGTTTAACCCGGAGATCCCTGCCGGCTTCAAGCTCATCGCCTCCGCAAAGGTGGGGGGCCAGGTGGTGCTGCCCATAATCTACTGGGTGGTCATCGTGGTGATAATGCACATCATCTTCACCCGCACCGCCTTCGGCCGTCAGACCATAGCCATCGGCTCCAATGAGCGGGCGGCAAAGCTCTCCGGTATAAATGTGAATAACGTGAAGCGGCGCATCTACGCCCTGGGCGGCGTGATGTGTGCCGTGGCGGCGGTGATATACATCGCCCGTATAGGCTCCATGGACTTTGCCAACGCCGGCAGCGGCTATGAGATGGATGCCATCGCGGCCGTCATCGTGGGCGGCACCTCCATGTCCGGCGGCCGGGGCAGCCTGGTGGGAGCTTTCCTGGGCATGTTAATCATCGGTGTAATGAACAATATCCTGAATACTGTGGGTGTTCCCACCTTCCTCTGCGATGCAGTCAAGGGCCTGATAATCATCTTTGCCGTGCTGCTGCAGAAGAAGGAGAGCGCCTGAGCAGAGGAGGAAAAAGACAATGATAAATGTAGGTATAATCGGCTGCGGAAAGATAGCCCAGGTGCGGCATATCCCTGAGTATGCGGAAAACCCCGATGTGAAGCTGGTCGCCTTTTATAATCCCAGCCGCAAGAGAGCTGAGGAGCAGGCGGAGAAGTACGGCGGCAAGGTATACGATACCGCCGAAGAGCTGCTGGCAGATAAAAGCATAGATGCTGTCAGCATCTGCGCTGCAAACTATGCCCATGCCGAGCTCACCATAAAGGCTCTGGAAGCGGGCAAGCATGTGCTCTGCGAAAAGCCCATGGCCACCAACCTGGCTGACTGCGAGGCCATGGTGGAGTGCGCAAAACGGACCGGGAAGTTCCTTATGATAGGCCACAACCAGCGTCTGGCCAAGGCCCATGTGGAGGCCAAGCGCCTGATAGACCAGGGCCTCATAGGCGATATAATCACCTTCCGCACCACCTTTGGCCACGGCGGGCCGGAGACCTGGGCCATAAATCCCGGGAAGAACGTGTGGTTTTTTGACAAGAAGAAGGCCGCCATGGGGGCCATGGCAGACCTGGGCGTACATAAGACCGACCTTATCCAGTTCCTTACCGGGCAGCGTGTGGTGCGCACCACTGCAAGACTGGTGACCCTGGACAAGCGGGGCGAGGACGGAGAGCTCATCGGCGTGGACGACAATGCGGTGTGCATCTACGAAATGTCCGGCGGGGCTTTCGGCACCATGACCGCCAGTTGGACCTACTACGGCGCGGAGGATAATTCCACCGTGCTCTACGGCAGCAAAGGCATCATGCGTATCTATGACGACCCGGCCCACTCCATCGTGGTGAAGCTTGCCGACGGTGAGGAGCAGACCTACGACGTGGAGCAGATACAGACCAACGACAACCAGACCAAGTCCGGTGTCATCGACCTGTGGGTGGAGTGCCTTAAGAACAACACCCCTCCGGAGATATCCGGGGAGTCCGCCCTCTACGCCATGAGAGCGGTGTTTGCCTCCATAGAGTCCTCCCAGACCGGCAGGACTGTGGAGATAGAAGCCAACAAATAAGAAGGGAGAGTCTTTGTTATGATGAAGTTTGGTCTGCTCACCGCCATTCTGGACGGCTGGAGCTTTGAAGAGGCGGTGGATACCGCCGCCGAAATGGGCTTTAAATGCCTGGAAGTGGCCTGCTGGCCCGCAGGCAAGGCGGAGCGCCGCTATGCCGGCGTGTCCCATATAGACGCCGAGCGAGTCTGCGCCGACGACGAGTATGCAAAGTATGTGAAGGACTATGTGGAGAGCAAGGGCATGAGCATTTCCTCCCTGGCCTTCTATCCCAATACCATGGACCCGGACCTGGAGAAGCGCAGCGCCGCCATCGCCCACCTGAAGGCCCTGATAAAGGCCTCCCAGAAGCTGGGCGTGGGCATGGTCACCACCTTCATCGGCCGTGACCAGCACAAGAACCTGGAGGAGAACATTGAGCTTTTCAAGGAGATCTGGCCGGATATCATCGCCCTGGCAGAGGACTGCGGCGTAAAGGTGGCCATTGAGAACTGCCCCATGCTCTTTGGAGCCGACCAGTGGCCCGGCGGTCAGAATCTCATGTGCACCCCGGTAATATACCGCAAGCTTTTTGAAATAATTCCTTCCCCCAACTTCGGATTGAACTTCGACCCCAGCCACTATGTGTGGCAGGGCCTGGACTACATAAAGACCGTTTATGAGTTCAAGGACCGCATCTTCCACATCCACTTCAAGGACATCAAGCTCTATCCCGACAGACTGGCGGAATGCGGAGTGCTGGCCTATCCTCTGGACTACATGTCCCCCAAGATCCCCGGGCTGGGTGATGTGGACTGGGGTGCCTTCATCTCCGCCCTCAATGACATCCGCTTTGATGGCTGCGCCGTCATCGAGGTGGAGGACAAGGCCTTTGAGAGCTGCCGGGAGGATATACTCAACTCCATCCGCCTGTCCAAGCGTTACCTGGACAACTTCATAATCTGAGGGGGCGTAGAAGTGAAAAAACGCATTATTGCCGTAAACTCCAACTGCTACCACGGCTACTCCATCGAAGAGGCCGTGGCGGGGATAAAGGCGGCGGGCTTTAAGTACATAGAACTCACCGCCACCAAGGGCTGGACCGAGCACGTGTTCCCGGACCAGAGCTTCAAACGGGCCCTGGAGGTCCAGGACCTGCTGGAGGAAAACGGCCTGATACCCTTTGCAATGAGCGGACACACCAACCTTATGGATACCGCCCGCATCGGGGATTTCGTGAACAACATCCGCCTGGCCCACTTCTTCGGCTGTGAGTATATAGTCTCCTCCATAGGGGAGGCCCATCTGGAAGACAAGGCCGTTGCCTCCAACGAGGTGGTGGCGGAGCACATCAAAGGTCTGGTGCCCTACCTGGAGAAGTACGACATGAAGCTGGTGCTGGAGATCCACGGGGATCACGGCACCGGGGCCATTCTGAAGGATATCTGCAATCTGGTGGGCTCTCCCCGGGTGCTCATAAACTATGACACCGCCAATGCCATATTCTACGGCGACGTGGACGTGCCCAAGGACCTGGCGGGCTGCATTGACAAGGTGGGATATGTACATCTGAAGGACAAGGCCGGCGGCCGTCAGGAGTGGAATTTCCCCGCTCTGGGCAAGGGCTATGTGGAATTCCCGGAGATATTCAAAATGATGGACGATGCGGACAATCTCAGCCCCTATTCCATAGAGATAGAGTTCACCCAGAGCGGCCCAAAGAATCTGGAAGAGATAAACCGGGCCGTCATGGACTCCGCCACCTATCTGAGAGAACAGGGCTTTGAGTTCTGAGGTTCCGGATATGAAAACAATGAATATCGGCCTTGTGGGCGTGGGAGGCATGGGCAGTGTCCACTACGCCAATTATAAAGAGATAGAGGGCTGCCGTGTGGCTGCCGTCTGCGGAAGCTCAAAGCGGGCAAAGGAAACTGCGGAGAAGTGGGGCATTCCCTGCTATCCCAGCATCCGGGAGATGGTGGAAAACTGCGATATAGATATCGTGGACATCTGCACTCCCACCTACCTGCACCATGACATGGTGATGGAGAGTCTGGACTGCGGCAAGGACACCATATGCGAAAAGCCCATTGCCCTGAGCCTGAAGGATGCAAAGGAGATGCTGGACAAGGCGGAGCAGCAGGGCTGCATGCTCTATATCGCCCAGGTACTCCAATTCACCAAAGAGGTGGAGATACTGCACCGGACGGTGGAGAGCGGGGTCTACGGCAAACCTTTGGACGCTTGCTTCGAGCGCCTGTCCGCCTGCCCCCGATGGGCCAAGGACGGCTGGCTCTTCGACGTGAACAAGTCCGGCCTGCTGCCCTATGACCTGCACATCCACGACCTGGACGTGATAGTCTCCGTCTTCGGAAAGCCGGAGGGCTACAGCATAACTTCCTGCCAGGGTGAGGATAAAAACTACCCGGAGCAGATACGCATAAACTACGACTACGGCAAACTCCATGTGGCTGCCGAGGCCGCCTGGTTCAATGCCGACATCCCCTGGACCGCTCGCTGGAGAGTGTACTTTGAAAACGGTATGCTGATAAACGACGGCAACACCCTCACCGCCTATCAGTTCGGCTCCGAACCCAAGGTCTTTGACACCAGGGATGAGGTGATGGTGTCCACGGGGATAAACGTGCCCCCCTGCGGCTGGTACTACAACGAGCTTAAGCACTTTCTGGACTGTGCCAGGGAACACCGGCCCAGCCCCAGGGTGACGGCTCAGCAGCTGCTCACAGTAATGGAAATTCTGGAGGATATATCTGCCAAATGGAGAAAATAAAAAAATATTTTCAGCGCATCGGCCTGGAGATGCCGGAGCATATAGTGCCGGACTCCAAGCTCCTCAGAGAGCTTCAGTTTGCCCACTGCACCACCGTGCCCTATGAGAATCTGGATATACTCCGGGGCATACCTCTGTCCCTGGAGATTGACGATCTGTATGAAAAGGTGGTGAACCAGGGCAAAGGCGGTTTCTGCTTTGAGCTCAACGGACTCTTTGCCTGGCTGCTGGAGCAGCTGGGATACAAGGTCACCGAGTACGCCGCCCGCTACCTGAGAGGGGAGAGCAGCATACCAATGCGCCGCCACCGGGTCATGAAGGCGGAGGCCACTGACGGCGTCTGGCTCTGCGACGTTGGGATAGGGGAGGTCTGCCCCCGCTATCCGGTGCGCCTGGAGGAAGTCCTGGAGCAGCCCCAGTTTGACGAATGCTACCGCCTGGACAAGGACCCCTTCCTGGGCTGGGTGCTCATGGATAAGCACCACGGCCAGTGGCGGCAGTTCTATTCCTTTACCGAGGAGCCCCAGCTGCCGGTGGACTATATCGCTCCCACCTTCTACTGCGAGAAGCACCCGGATTCTCCCTTCATCCATCAGGAGATGTTCTCCATGAAGACAGCCCACGGCCGCTTCACTCTGGACGGACACCTGTATAAGGAGTTCGTGGACGGTCAGGTCACTGCCAAGGAACTCAGCGATGAGGAGATGCCTGAGGCCTACCGCCGTTTCGGCCTGGAGATGTAAAAACAGTATATTGTACCAAAAGGGAAAGACGGAGTTTGACTCCGGCTTTCCCTTTTCAGAGATCTGCGGAAATATGGGCAGCAAAAAAGCGCCCTGTCAGGGCGCAGCGGCAAAACATGTAATTCAAAAACAACAGAGAGCGGTCTGTGGCCGGAACTTTACCGGCGTAATAAAGGCTAATAACAAAAACAGTCTCTATAAACGAAATGACCCTTGATCCTTCAGCGCTCTCACCTGCTTCAGAATCAAGGGTCATTTCTGTGAATTCTTAATATCTAGCATCTTGGTTACCTCTCTTTCTACAGATTGAACCGTGTACTTAAACTTACACGGCTTCATTTACTTGTACATCGGGTATCACCCTTTCTGGTTATAATATAGCATGAGGGGCCCATTTTTCCAAGAGGCAGATTATATGAATTTTATACCCTTTGATTGTATAAAACCCAGAAAAGCCGCGCGTATTATTGACTTGGATAACTTTTTTGATGTATAATAAAAATGTTGCGGGGCCAAAATCTGGCCTCGCTTTTTTCATATGCTGCAATTAAAAACGAAGAAAGTGGCGAGCGAAAGATTTTACTGGTAAAAAGCTGAAAAGTATGATGACAAGCCTGATTGACTGTGATACTATAACAAGGAAAAGACTGATTTTCCGTAAGTTTCAGTTATTTTTCTCAATATTTTTTCCCAAGCAAAAGAAACAGCCTGTCCTGGAAAACAGTAAAATCTTATTATCGATAAAATAATTAAGGAGGGCACAGACCATGGAACACCTTGGCATCAAGATCGATGTTCGCAATCTCCCGGAGCTGGACCCGGGTTTCATTCCTCTCTATAAGTTCAACAGAGCTTTTCTCAGTGACGCAAAAAAGCCGGTGGGCGTGGCTGTAGAGAGAGCCAACGGGGAAGTTGCCGCCGTTGAGACCTTCATACACGGCACGCAGCAGTTCCATGAGGCGGACTGTTATTACACAAACCGCCTGGTAAAGACTCTCCTTTGGATGAAAGGCGGCTTCAAGATCTATGTCTGCGGGGACGAGAGCATATACGAGTATCTGAAAAAAGCTTACTCCGCCGGAGGCTGCCAGGAGTTCGACTGGGACTACATGGCGGGAATTTATGAGCGGCCCTTTGAGGTGGTCATGTGCGAAAAGCTGCCGGAGAACAGGGACAACCCCAAGGCCATAGGCGGCCACCTCAGCGGCTGCCGCATAGGCTTTGATGCCGGCGGCAGTGACAGGAAGGTCTCCGCCGTTATAGACGGGGAGGCCGTCTACTCAGAGGAAGTGGTGTGGTTCCCCAAGATCACTGCCGACCCGGATTACCACTATGAGGGCATAGTTTCCGCCCTTAAGTCTGCTGCCGCCCATATGCCCAGAGTGGACGCCGTGGGCGTCTCTTCCGCCGGCATATACATAAACGACCGCACCATGTCCGCTTCGCTGTTCCTCAGCGTTCCCAAGGAACTCTATGACAGCAAGGTGAAGGACATCTATATCCGGGCAATAACCGATACCTTCGGCAACATACCCTTCTGCGTTGTCAATGACGGGGATGTCACAGCCCTGGCCGGGGCCATGAGCCTGAAGGACAACAGCGTGCTGGGCATAGCTATGGGCACCAGCGAGGCGGCGGGTTTCGTGGATGAGCAGGGCCGTATCACCGGCTGGCTCAATGAGCTGGCCTTCGCCCCCGTGGACGCAAACCCCCAGGCCCTGGAGGACGAGTGGAGCCACGATATCGGCTGTGGCGGGAAATATTTCTCCCAGGACGCCGTGATAAAGCTGGCCCCCGCCGCAGGGATAGAGCTGGATGAGAGCCTCTCCCCGGCGGAGAAGCTCAAAGCCGTACAGAAGCTTATGGAGGCAGACGACCCCAGAGCCGCCGCCATCTACCGCAGCATAGGCTGCTATCTGGCCCATACCCTGGCCTTCTATTACAGCCTCTACCGGTGCCGCAATGTGCTGCTGCTGGGCCGGGTCATGTCCGGCAAAGGAGGAGACCTGATTATCTCCAACTGTGAAAAGATCCTGGCCGACGAGTACCCGGAGCTGGACGGAAAGATTCGCCTGGCTCTGCCCGACGAGTATTTCCGCAGAGTGGGCCAGTCCGCTGTGGCAGCCTCTCTGCCGGATATCCCGTAAAGAAACTTGTGCTATAATGAAAGAGCCGCAGTGTCGCTGCGGCTTTTCCATTTGGGAAGCCCGGCCTTGACGGAGAGGACAAGAGGGTGTAATATCTTATGCAGATTGCAAAAAAAGAGGTATGTACCATGGTGAAAGTTGCCATAGTTACGGGAGGCAGCGGGGGAATCGGACGCTGCACAGCCCAGGCCCTGAGCCGGGCCGGCTGCCGGGTATACGAATTTTCCAGGCACCTGCGGCCCTGCGAGGGCATAGAGCATATTGATGCAGACATGTGCGATGAGGCACAGGTGAGGGCCGCCGTTTCGCAGGTGCTGCGGCGGGAAGGCAGAATAGACATACTGGTGAACAATGCGGGCTTCGGTATATCCGGGGCGGCGGAGCTCACCGACCCCGCCGATTCTCACGCCCAGCTGGAGCTGAACCTCTATGGAATGGACAATGCCACCCGGGCGGTGCTGCCGGCCATGCGGGCTCAGGGGGGAGGGCGCATAGTGTGTATGAGCTCCATTGCCGCCATATTGCCAATCCCTTTCCAGCTGTGGTACTCGGTGAGCAAGGCGGCTATCAACGCCTATGTGCTGGCCCTGCAAAATGAGGTAAGGCCTTTCGGTATAAGCGTCTGCGCAGTCATGCCCGGGGATATATCCTCCGGCTTTACCCAGGCCAGGAAAAAATCTGACGCCGGGGACGAGATATATTCAGGGCGGATTGAGCGCTCTGTGGCCGTGATGGAGCGGGACGAGAAAAACGGCATGAGCCCGGAGAAAGCCGGGGCCTATGTGGCCCGGAAGGCCCTGCAGAAGAGCAGCCGCCCTCTGTGTGCCCTTGGCTTTTCCTACAAGTGCGCAGCCATGGCGGCAAAGCTGCTGCCCCGGAGGCTGTCCAATTGGCTGGTGGGCCTGATATACGCTGGATAAAATATTGTGTCATAAAGCGGAGAGACAGATCATGATTCAAAAACTGGCGGATAATCTGTACACTTTCAAAATAAATTTTCCCCACAGCCCTCTGGGCTGGCTCAACTGCTATGTAATCAAGGGCGTAAAGGGGGGCAGGGACTTGCTGGTGGACTCCGGCTACAATACTCCCCAATGTCTTGCCGACCTGAAACAGGGTATGGAAGAGCTGGATATGCGGGGAGACAATACGGACGTCTTCTTCACTCACTGCCATATCGACCATATCGGCAATGCCGGAAACCTGAGGGACATGGGCTGCCGTCTGTTGATGGGCCGGGTGGAGTATGAGTTTTACAGCAGCTCACCATGGCAGAGCCAGATGGCCCACAGCGTTCTGGACGGGGTGCCACAGGAGGTGAGGGACGCCATGAACAGGGACCGCCGTATTCCTGAGAACTTTCATCCCCAGACCATGGAGGACGGAGATGTGCTCAGCTACGGGGGATATACCCTTCGCTGCATAATGACTCCCGGACACTCCCCGGGGCATATGTGCCTTTACGACCCCGGCAGCAAGCTGATGCTCACGGGAGACCATGTGCTCTTCGACATCAGCCCAAATATAACCCATAACGAGGGCAGGGATATGCTGGGGGACTACCTGAACAGCCTGGAAAAGATGCTGCACTTCGAGGTGGAGACTGCCCTGCCCGGCCACCGCTGGACGGGAGGAAAGAAATTCAGGGACAGAGTGCTGGAGCTCCTGGAGCACCATGAAAAGCGCCTGAATGAGACGGAGCAGGTGGTGACGGCGGGAGAGCATATGTGCGCCTATGAGGCTGCCGCCCATATGAGCTGGGCCATCAGGGCCAAGTCCTGGGAGGATTTCCCGGAGGCCCAGAAGTGGTTTGCTACCGGGGAGACTCTGGCCCACCTGGTCTATCTCACTAATCATGGCAGACTTGTCCAATACACTGATGAAAAGGGTTTGTCCGAGTACAGACACATATAAGCGCCTGGTCCAAAACCGCCGCCTGCAAAAAGCGGCGGTTTTCCTCATAAGACGGCAACAGTTTGCACTTTCCTTTCCACTGAGAATATGCTAAAATAATAACATATAGGGCAGAAAAAGCGTTGAGAATCCGGACAAATAACTTAGGAGACTGATATGCCAAAGATAGTTGACAGAGATGCCGTGCGCCTGGATATACTCATGGCCTTCCAGCGCTGCATAGGCCGCAAGCCCATTGACAAGATATCCCTGCGGGACATTGCCGCTGAGGCGGATATGAGCCATCCCAAGCTCCTGAACTATTTTTCCAGCAAAAACGAAATAATCTACACCTATATAAGATACACCAGAGACTATATCAGCAGTCACTGCGAGAAGTGGTTCAGAGAAAACCTGCGCAGCAGCTACGGCTCCAATCTGGAATATCTCAATGCCTTTATGAAATATGTGGCGGAGGGGAAAGAGGGGGAGCTGCGCCCGGTGGCTGCCAGCCAGACCTTCGTCCTGGGCTATTATGACAGCGAGATAGGCCGGATGGTGAGAGAGGAGTTTGAACACTGGCACAGCACCATGGACCGCTGCCTCCGGGAGGCCTGCGGCGGGGAACTGGGCCCGGGGGAGGCGGAGGCCCTGATGTACCTCTGCGTCGGAGTCATGGTCTGTAATTACAACAAGGCCCTCAGCGGGGATATAAACGGAGATATAATCGGCCGTCTGGCGGAGCTGGCCGGACAGTGAAATAATAAAACCCTCAGGACCATGTCCTGAGGGTTTTCAGCTTGTCAAAGAAGGCATAGCCTTCTTTGACAAAAGAGATTGCACTGCGCCACGTCGCTGCAAACTCCATATCCTTCGCAGCGGCGGCAGCCCACAAGGGCAGCCGCCACTTCTCATACATTTCGTTGCAGCTCCTTCCCGAATCAAACCCGCTTGCGATGGGCTTTGATTCGGGATAAGCGCAAGAAATGTTTTCTGCGACGTACACGCCGCCGCAGAAAACGATTTAAATTATTTTTTCGCTGGGTTGAAAAACTCAGGACATGGTCCTGAGTTTTTTATATTATCTTGCCACACAGTTATGTAAACTAAGTTATGAAAACTTATCTACCATAGCCCTGGCTTCGTCCAGGGATATGCCGGCCTCTGTGGCCAGAGCTTTCAGCTGCTCATATTCCGGCTTGGATTTTTCCGCACCGTAGCCCTGGGAGTACTTGACGGCAATAGGCCCGTAGGGAGTCTGTATATAACTTTTTTCCCGACGGAGGATATAGCGGCGGCAGAGGGTCTCCCGGACTCCGATGGTGCTGGTATAGCGGAAGATCAGGGATAGCATCTTTTCCCTGTTTTCCTGGGTGCAGATCACTGTCAGGCGCAGACCGGGCCGGCCTTTTTTCATCCCAAGACTTTCCCAGAAGGCGTCCAGAGCTCCCGCCTCCATGAGCCTCTCCAGGGCAAAGCCCACGGCCTCGCCGCTCATGTCGTCCACGTTGCAGCATAACTCCACCGCTTCCTCGCCGCTCTCTCCAAGAAAGGCGCGCAGGCAGTTGGCCTGGGGGAAGTCCCTGCTGCCGAGGCCGTATCCGATGTGCTGGGTGCGCAGCCTGGGCATGGGTCCGAAATCCCGGACAAAGTGTTTCAGCAGCGCTGCCCCTGTGGGGGTGCACAGCTCTCCCTTTATCTCCCCGGAATAGCTAGGGATGCCTTTCAGCAGCTCCGCAGTGGCGGGAGCGGGCACGGGAAGTATGCCGTGGGCACAGCGCACGGTGCCGCTGCCCACATGGACAGGGGAGGCGCATATCCGCTCCGGGCCTATCTCATGGATGAGCAGACATACGGTGAGGATATCTGCCACCGCATCCAGACTGCCTACCTCGTGGAAGTGTATCTGTTCCACAGGCCGGCCGTGGACCTTGCTCTCCGCCTGGGCCAGCAGCCGGTATACCTCCAGAGCGTCATTACATACCGGCTCCGGGAGGCCGCAGGAGCTTATAATTTCCCGTATATCGCCCAGACTGTTGTGGTGGTGCTTATCCTCGCCGCCGTGTTCATTTTCTTCCTTGCCGTGGATAAGCACCTGATAATGAAGACCGTGTATGCCGCATTTTTCACTTGGCAGAAGTCCGGCCTCAAGACCGGGCAGGGACAGGGAATTTATAAGACGGAGCAGTTCATCCCGCTTGTCCGTCAACTGAAAAAGGGCGGCGGCCAGCATGTCCCCGGCGGCTCCCATGGAAAGGTCAAGATACAGTGTTTTCATTCTAGTCTCCTTTGCGGCCCACAGGGTCGATGCGTATTTCTCCAAAGCCGTCCCCCAGAAGGACCCTTATGCTTTCCAAATTTGCTTCAGCGTCCGCCAGCTGGTCGGCGTCAAATTGCAGAAGGGCGCCCCAGTCCCTCAGGCGCAGCCGGAAGTTTCGGTAGCCCAAGGCGGCTAAGGCCGCCTCGCCATGCTCCACCTTTTTCAGGTCCTCCTCCCTGATGGGAGTGCCGGTGGCTATTCTTGTGGCAAGACAAGCGTAGGAGGGCTTGGACCAGGTAAAGAGCCCTGCCCGGGCGGACAGCTCCCGGACCTGGGCTTTTGTGATGCCCGCCTCCCGGAGGGGGGAGCGGACGCCCAGCTCCCGGATGGCCCGCATGCCGGGCCGGTCGCCGGCACTGTCCGAGGCATTGGTGCCGTCGATGACCAGGGAATATCCGTCACCGGCAGCGGCTTTTAAAAGAGCGGTAAAGAGTCTGCGCTTGCAATGGTAGCAGCGTTCCGGGGGATTTGAGGCTATTTCCGGACAGCCAAGCTGCCGGAGATTTATAATTTTAAGCTCTATACCCAGCTGCCCACAGAGCCGCCTCGCGTCTTCCAACTCAAAGGCAGGCTGAAACTCGGACTTTATGAAGTAGGGCTGTACCTGGGCTCCGGCCTCCTTGGCAGCCCACAGAAGATAGGCTGAATCTGTCCCCCCTGAAAAGGCCAGGGCAGCCCGGGGATTTTCCAAAAAGAATTTATGCAGGTTCATGGCTTTTGACTCAGGTGATTTATGATGTTGGCCAGGTATCCGGCTCCGAAGCCGTTGTCAATGTTCACTACAGACACACCGCTGGCGCAGGTGTTGAGCATGCTCAGCAGGGCGGCTATGCCTCCCAGGGAGGCGCCGTAGCCCACACTGGTGGGCACGGCTATCACCGGGGCATCGGCCAGGCCGCCTATTACCGAGGGCAGAGCTCCCTCCATGCCTGCCACGGCGATTATGCAGCGGGCGCTCATTATGGGCTCCAGATTGTGCAGCAGCCGGTGCACCCCGGAGACCCCCACGTCATAAAGCTTGGTGACTTTGTTGCCCAGAGCCATGGCGGTCACCGCCGCCTCCTCCGCAACGGGGATGTCGCTGGTGCCGCCGGTGGCTATCACGATGGTCCCGTCCCCGTCCGGCTCCGGCAGGGAGCCGATAATGCCGATGTTTCCGGCCTGGTTATAGTCAAGGGGATGCTCCCGGGCTATCTCTGCGGCGGCGGCTTTGTCAATGCGGGTGACCAGTATGGTCTTCTGGCCACGCCGGAGCATGGCGGAGGCTATGGCGCATATCTGCTCCGTAGTCTTCCCGGCCCCGTAAATGACCTCGGCCACGCCCTGACGCAGCTCCCGGTGATGGTCCACCTTGGCAAAGCCCAGGTCCTGAAACGGTTCCATCTTAAGCTTTGTCATAGCCTGAGCGGGCTCCAGTTCTCCGCTCTTTACCTGCTCTAAAATATGCAATATATCCAGCTGACTCATAAATTACCTCTCAGAAAACAAATCGAGTTGTACAGCCTCATATTTTATTATGAGGCGGAGACCCTGTCAAGGTCTCAGGGAACGGGTGCCGCCCTTCTTTTTGAAAAGCTGCCGGTGAATATGGGTATGGACAAATAGACAACTTTGTCGTATTGACAAATTTTTTGTTTCTGGTAATCTGAAACAGATAGCGATCGAAAGACTGCAAAGGAGCGAGACAATGACTGCGGATGTGATAAAGGGACTGCTTATTCCTCTGGCGGGGACAACGGCGGGCTCTGCCTGCGTGTTCTTTATGAAGGGCTCACTGAGCCTGAACGTGCAGAGGGCTCTGGCCGGTTTTGCCGCCGGAGTTATGGTAGCG
Organism: uncultured Oscillospiraceae bacterium; assembly: GCA_944385705.1. Classification (GTDB taxonomy): domain Bacteria; phylum Bacillota; class Clostridia; order Oscillospirales; family Oscillospiraceae; genus Limivicinus. The sequence goes on from CALWYF010000008.1 coordinate 34,484, forward strand.
GCCTCTGTGTGGAGCCTGCTGATACCGGCAATGGAGCAGGCCGCATCTATGGGTCAATGGGCTTTCCTGCCCGCCGCTGCAGGCTTTTGGCTGGGGGTGATTTTCCTTCTCTGTCTCGACCGGCTGGTGCCACACCTCCATGCGGACTGCGGTGAGGCTGAGGGGATTAAGTGTAGCCTGGGGAGGAGCACCATGCTCACCCTGGCTGTGGCCCTGCACAATCTGCCTGAGGGCATGGCAGTGGGAGTGGTCTACGCCGGCTGGCTGTCCGGAAATACGGACATCTCCCTGGCCGGGGCCCTGGCCCTGTCTCTGGGCATTGCCATACAGAACTTCCCCGAGGGGGCAATCATCTCCATGCCCCTCAGGGCCGAGGGCCTGTCCAAGACCAGGGCTTTCGGCTATGGCCTGGCCTCCGGCGTGGTGGAGCCTCTGGGCGCAGCCATGACCATCCTGCTGGCAGGGATAATGGTGCCCGTTCTCCCCTACGCTCTGAGTTTTGCGGCAGGGGCAATGATATATGTGGTGGTGGAAGAGCTCATCCCCGATATGGCCCAGGGAGACCATTCAAACATGGGTACCCTGTTTTTTGCCGCCGGATTTACAGTCATGATGGCTCTGGATGTGGCGCTGGGCTGAAGCCCAGCCGTCGTCCGGGAAATTGTGACGCACTGCTATGATCACTCATATACTGGCATATATTGCCGTATAGCGAAATATATCAAAAGATTAAAATACCGTTTTACGCCTGACCGAAGAGACGGCAGGCCTGGAGGAATAATATATTATGGATGAAGCAATAAAACAGAAATTTGAGGGTGTTGCCGCCCTGGTGGGCAATACCCCTCTGCTGGAGATAGATTACAGATATAAGGGCAGCCGCCGCCGGATTTTTGCCAAGGCGGAATATTTCAACGTCACCGGCAGCATCAAGGACCGGGTGGCCTATCACATTTTGAAGCGGGCCTATGAGCGGGACGAAATAGGCCCAGACGACATTATCGCAGAAGCTACCAGCGGAAATACCGGCATTTCTTTTTCGGCCATAGGCAGCTACCTGGGGCACCAGGTCGTCATCTACATGCCGGATTGGATGAGCAAGGAACGCATAAATCTGATGAAGAGTTACGGCGCCCAGGTCAGACTGGTTTCAAAAGAGGAAGGGGGATTTCTGGGGTCCATTGCCATGACGGAGGAACTGTATAAAAAGGGCGGGGTATTTCTGCCCAGACAGTTTTCCAACGAGGGCAACGCCGAAGCTCATTATCTTATGACCGGAGAGGAGATAGTCCGTCAGCTGGCGGAGATAGGCCTGAAGGCCGACGGCGTTGTGGCCGGTGTGGGCACCGGCGGCACCGTCATGGGCATAGGCCGCAGACTGAAAAAGGAAAATCCCGCCTGCCGCATCTATCCTCTTGAGCCGCTGAATTCCCCTACACTCTCTACCGGGTACAAGGTGGGGAAGCATCGCATCCAGGGCATATCCGACGAGTTTATACCCAGTATACTGAAAATGGATGAGGTAGACAGCATAGTCTCCGTGGACGACATCGACTCCATAATAATGGCCAGAATGCTGGCGGAGAAGCTGGGCATAGGCGTGGGCATATCCTCCGGAGCCAACTTTATCGGCAGCATCATTGCCCAGGAAAAGCTGGGAGAGGACGCTGTCATGACCACCGTCTTTGCCGACGACAACAAGAAGTATCTCTCCACCGACTATGCCAACGACTACGAAATGAAGGACAGTTACATCTCCAAAGATGTAGAGCTTCTGGACGTTAAGGCCTGGCGCTGAGAGCCGGACGCCGAAAGGGAGCGAAAGCTCCCGGCAACATAAGCTTATAGCCTGAACAGTATTAAAACCCGCAGAGGTCATCGGCCTCTGCGGGTTTTCCCTTTACCGTCAGCCCTGTGCCGTGGCACTGTAATACGGTAATATAAAAACAGCCGTCCTGAAGGACGGCTGTTCTCCCATGCTGTCGGAGCTATCGGCACGGGAATAAGAGAGGGAAAAGTGAGACGCAAACGGGAGACGCAAACGGGAGACGCAAACGAGAGACGGATTAGCCTTCCGTTTTTTTATATTCTTCTTTCAGCTGAGCATAGACCTTGTAGCCTTCAGATACTTTCTCTTTACTGCTAAGAGTGAGGATGCACAAAGTGAGAAGTCCAACTGCAACAGAAGGTATAAGGGGTTCGGAAGTGAGAGGAGGATTCTCCATAAAGTACCAGATAACGGCTACTGCTCCGCCGCAAAGAATGGACCAGAAGGCCGCCCGGGAGTCAACCCGAGGCCAGAAGAGAGAAACCAGAAGAACGATGGCAGCAACGGCCCTGATCTGAGAAATCTGCATTGTCTGGTTAAAGATGGAGGTGACACGGGTTGCCATGTATACAGCCAGGACACCGACAACTATGGTAAATATTTTGGAAACAAAAAGGGTATCCTTTTCAGTTGCCTGAGGCCTTATGAAGGAGAGGTACATGTCCTGAATGAAAGTAGTGGTCACGATGAGCAGGAAAGCCGGAGCTGTGGAGAAGATGGCAGCCAGAACAGCCACCACAGCCAGACCTCCGATGACCGGACTTACACTGGCCGACATGGTGTACAAAGCAGTGGCGGAATCTATCTCAGGCATAACAGCCCTTGCAACAATACCGATGATAACAGGGAAGAAGGCAAAAATTATCAGCAGCAGGCAGGTGATGTCAATACCCAGCTTTACATCTTTATAGGACTTACCGGCGGAGATTATGGTGGTGAGGAAGGCGCTGCTGAGTTGAGCCAGAAGGCCGGTTATTGCCCAGATAAAAATCTGCTTGGGACCTGGATTAAAGGGACTTGTATAGTTCTCCGGAAGGGCATCCACAATGGCCTTCCAGCCTCCTCCATAGTTGACGGAGCAGATGGCAACTATGGCCAGACCTACAATCAGTATAAAAGAGTGCAGCTTGTTCATGGAGGCCAGACCTTTTAAGCCGCCCAGGCAGGATATTATTACAAACAGCACGCCAAGCACCATTATCATGGTGCTTTTTTCAACGCCAAACATAGGGGCCAGCACAGAGGCTGCTGCAACCGGCTGCAGGGCGAAAAGACAGATATACACTATGCAGACAACCACAAGCATTATGATCTTTGTCTTTTTGTCAAAGCGCAGTTCATATGCGGAAGGAATGCTCATAATACCCCGAGTCACATATAGAGCCCGATAAAACCTGCCGAAAAGAATACGGTAGGCAAAGAAGCCTATTGCAATACCCCATACCGTCCACACGGCGGCCATTCCTATTGTGGACATGGCCTCGGTACAGGAGCCGACAGTACCGGACCCACCGATAGCCTCACTTAACATAAGAGGCACTATCATGAAAACGCTTAGACTGCCGTTAGCTGTAAACATGTCTTTCACGGTTTTGTTATGCTTTGCCATTATAAGAGCCAGAACCATGGTCACAAGCACGTAGCCAACCAAAATGGAAACAATGGTGAGATTCAATGCAATACAGTCCTTTCCTTAGGCCATGTAAATATTCAAAGTGCTGTTATAAAAAACCTTATTAAAAACTTTGAACAACACGGCTTCAAGGTAACATATAGATATTTTTCCGTCAATCTAATAATTTCCAAATTCTGGAAAAATGAACAATCTTGCCGGAAGCATCTGTAGCTCCATATGTCTCTTTGAACGTTTGCCACAAAAAGCATCAGGAGTAATTGTATAAAAATTACATAAAAGCCTTAACAAATTCCCATAAAACGACAAATTTTGCGGGAAACTATTTTTTTAATTACAATTTTTTCAGAGGAATTTGCAGCAAAATATAAAAATATCTAAATTAATTCTGACTAAAATGTACAAGTGTCCGAAATTTCACAAACTATTGATTCAGCTCTTGATTTAAATTTTTTTCTGTGCTAAAAGAAAATTGTTTCAAGCCGATTTGCAAGTCAAGTGAACAAATCTTAAATGAAAGAAGGAGTTGCGTTGAAGTATACTTACGATTTCATGAACGACGACCAGAAGGCTTTGGTGGATCTGGTTCATGAGGTGCTGACGGCTAAGCTGGACCCCCAGGTAGCTGAACTTGACCAGAAAGGTGAATTCCCCTGGGATGTTTACAATGAACTGGGCAAGGTTGGATTCTGGGCAATGGACGTGCCTGCAGAGTATGGCGGACTCGGTCTGGACTGCCTGACGGTCTGCCTCGTCCGGGAAGCTCTCGGATACCATGATGCAGGATTTGCCTGCTCTTTCTCAGCCTCTACTTTTGGTATTAAGCCAGTCCTGCTCTACGGTAATGAAGAGCAGAAGCAGTACTACGGCAAAAAGCTTGCCGAGGGCGTGATTTCCGCCCAGCTTCTCACTGAGCCCCAGTCCGGTTCCGACGTGGCAAACATGCTGACTACTGCTGTAAAGGATGGCGACTCCTATGTTATCAACGGCAGAAAGACCTTTGTCACAAACGGCGGCCTGGCCGGGATCTACACTGTGGCTGCGGTCACTGCTCCGGCAGATCCTGCAAACGGCAAAAAGCGCCCTGAGATCTCTCTGTTCATAGTTGACAGGGATGTTCCCGGTGTATCCGTCGGCAAGGAAGAGAACAAGATGGGCATACGCCTGTCAAACACCACCGATGTTGTATTTGAGAATGTCCGTGTCCCGGCAGCAAATCTGATCGGCGAAGAGGGCCACGGCATGGAATATGTGGGCACGCTTCTGGCCCGCACCCGTCCCACCGGAATGGCACCTGCACTGGGCCTCGGTCAGAAGGCTCTGGATCTGGCGGTGGAGTACTGCCGCACCCGCGAGACCAAGGGCGCACCCATCGGCATGCTGCAGGCCATCCAGTTCAAGCTGGCGGATATGCAGATCCAGCTTCAGGCTGCCCGCTCCCAGCTGCTGTACAATGCCCAGATGATAGACGCAGGGACATACAGCACTCCTATGGGCAGCATCACCAAGGCTTTTGTCTCCGAGGCAGTGATGCACGTTGCCGACCAGGCTCTCCAGATATACGGCGGCTACGGCTACAGCAGGGAGTATCCGGTAGAAAAGCTGTACAGAGATGCCCGTATTTTCTCCATCTTTGAAGGCACCAACGAAATCCAGCGCCAGATAGTGGGCCGCGACGTAGTCGGCAGACTGAAGAAAAAGGCATAAGCAGGGAATCAGCAAAAATAAAAAAATTATATATAAAGAAAAATTGAAAGGAAGTGCCGCATGAAAGAACTTGTACAGCAGTTTGACAAGGTCCTGTTTGAGCGTGACGGAGGAGTGGCGTACCTCACTCTTAATGACCCGGCAAACAAGAACCCCGTCACAGTGGAGATGATGGCCGACCTGAACAGCTGCCTGAATGTATGTGAGAGAGACGACAGCATTCGTGCCATAGTTATCCGCGGCGCCGGCGGAGCCTTCTCCGCCGGCGGCAACATCAAGGTGATGAAGGATCGCATAGACAAGGGCATTAACCGGTCCCGGGAGGGTATACGCGCCGGAGGCGAGTTCATAATGCGTCTGCGCAATATCCCCAAGCCCACCATTGCCTGGGTAGAGGGCGCAGCGGCCGGTGTGGGCATGAGCATTGCAATGGCCTGCGACTTCTCCATTGCCGCTGAAGATACAACCATGGTGTTTGCCTTTGTAAACATTGCCTACTGTCCCGACGGCGGAATAACCCATATGCTGACCCAGGCCGTGAGCCCGGCCAAGGCTACCGAGCTTCTGATGGGCGGCAGGAAATTCTCCGGCAAGGATGCTGCGGAATGGGGCCTCATAACCAAGGCTGTCCCCGCAGATCAGCTGGAGGAGACCGTGCAGAAATATATAAAGAAGTATTCCAACGGCCCCACCGTCACTTACGGCCAGATCAAGAATCTGATAAACCGCACTGTGTATGCCGGCCTGCCTGTCTGCCACCAGAACGAGGTGGAAGCTCAGTATATATGCAGCAGCAGCGAAGACCACAAGACTGCTGTCAACGCTTTCCTGAATAAAGAGAAGCCTGTGTTTCAGGGGAAATAATTTTCCGGAGAGGAAAGGAGAAAATCATGGCGAAGTTTAATGTCAAGGATCTGTCCCCAAAGATGGACGGCAGATTTTACTATGGCTGGGTGATGCTCTTTATGGGCTTCATCTGCATGTTCATAGCCTATGTTATAAAGGCTAACTGCACATCCCTGTTCTACACCCCCATATGCGAAGAGTTCGGAGTATCCAGAACTGTCTATGCTCAGACCAACACCACAATGACGGTCTGCATGCTGATAGGCTCCGCCTATATCGGCAAGATAATGACCAAGTACAAAATGAAGTATGTGCTGCCTGCATTCACCGTGGTCATCTGCATAACTTATCTGCTCATGTCCCGCTCCAACGCGATGTGGCAGCTGCTGGTACTCAACGGTATCCAGGGCTTCATGTGGGCCGGTATGACCAACCTGCCTGTGAACATCATGGTCTCCAACTGGTTTGGTCCCAAGGTCAAGGGCACCGCAATGAGCATAGGCATGCTGGGCTCCGGCGCAGGCGCTCTGGTCTGGGTCCCCATGATGGAGAGGATCATGTCAAACAGCGGCTGGCGTACCACCTATGTTGCAATGGCCGGTGTTATGGCTATTATGATCCCCCTGGCTTTCTTCCTCTGCGTTAACCTGCCTGAGGAAAAGGGCTTCAAGCGCCGTATCGGCGACCCCACTCAGGAAGAAATCGATGCTACCGGCGGTGTTGCCATTACCAAGCGCGGCATTTCCGGTAAGGAAGCCCTCAAGCTGCCCCGCTGGTGGTGCCAGTTCCTGGCCGCAAGTATAACCATGATTTGTGCTTCCGGCTTTACTACCCAGGCCGTCGCATACTTTTCCGACATCGGTGCAGAGAACGGCGCAGCCATTTACGCTGCCGCTCTGGGCACTCTGATTCTGGGCAAGTTCCTGGTAGGCGCCATCTCCGATATCATCAACATCAAGCGCATGGCTGTCATAGCCCCTCTGTTCTATGGAGCAGTGTTTATCTTCCTGGCCCTGTGCAGTAAAAACATGGTCTGGTCCAACGCAGTTATAGTCTGCTACATGATAGGCGGCGCAATCCCCTCCACCGTTCCCGCCCTGCTGACTGTCCGCAACTTCGGCGATAAGGATTACGGCCTTATGGCCGGCTGGATGAACATGGCCGGCAACATCGGCCAGATCATCGGACCTATTGCTGCTGCGGCTGTGTTTGACATCACCGGTACTTATGTTATGGCCTGGTACGTCTTTGCCGGCCTGTTTATCCTGGTCTCCATCCTGTACTATCTGTCCGGCGTGCTCAACAAGAAAGAGCTGAAGGCCGCAGGCTATGATCCGGATCTCTGAGAAAAAAGCAAACAACCCCACTGTTTCCATTCAATCAGTACAAATTTTGACGAGAGGTGATATTAATGGCTAATCTTCCTCTGGAAGGAATGAAAGTCGTAGAACTTGGTACTCATTTTGCAGTGCCCTCAGTTACAAGAATCTTGGCTGACTGGGGTGCTGATGTTGTCAAGGTAGAAGGCCTGAAAGGCGATGCCTGGCGTATAGTGGGCCGCAATCAGAAATGCCCCATTGTGGACGATGAAAACCCCTTCTTCACTGTGCCCAATGCCAACAAGAAGTTCCTGGCATTGAACCTGAAGGACCCCGACGGTAAAGAGGCCATGATGAAGCTGGTAGCCGACGCGGATATCTTCGTCAGCAACATGCGCCTTCCTGCTCTTACCAAGCTGGGCTTCTCCTATGATCAGCTGAAGGAGAGCTTCCCCGGAATCATTTATGTACATTTCTCCGGGTTCGGATATAAGGGACCGGATGCGGCTCTGCCCGGCTTTGACTCTGTGGCCTTCTGGGCCCGCTCCGGCGCTATGATAGACTGGGGCACCGAGGGCAACTTCCCCTTCCTGGCACCCACCGGAGCCGGAGATGCCATGGTGGGCTCCATACTGTGCGCCGGTGTTCTTGCCGCAGTCATAGGCAAGGAAAAGACCGGAAAAGGCTGCTTCGTCTCTTCCTCCCTGCTGGGCAGCTCCATCTGGTACAACAATGCAGGCGTCGTTTCGACTCAGTACGGCAATGTATTCCCCAAGGACAAGGATCACCCGGCAAACCCCTTCGGCTGGCAGTATCAGTGCTCCGACGGCGAATGGCTCATGGTAGGTGTTCTGGACTATGCAGATGCCTACAAGAAGATAATGCCCATGATGGGACACGAGGATCTGGTGGACGACGAGCGCTTCAACACCATTACGGCTGTGCAGCAGCATCTGGATGAGTTCATGCCCATTCTGCGGGCCGGATTCATGACCGACACCAGAGACAACTGGGTCAAGCGCATAGGCGCGGCCAATATCGTCATCGGCAAGATAGGTCATATGAAGGAGCTGGCATACGACGAGCAGGCTATAATCAACAAGTTCGTGGTTCCGGTTACCTTCCCCAGCGGGAAAACCGTGCAGATGCCCACGGTACCTGTACAGTTCTCCGCCTATGATGTGGGTGAAGCCTACGAGCCCACCGGCAGCATTGGCCGTGATGACGATGCCATTTTGTCCAGCCTGGGTTACAGCGCAGAGCAGATTGCGGCAATGAAAGAGAAAGGCGTTACCAAGTAATGTGTCTTGCAGCAATGCTCATGGACATGGTATAAAATCATCAGTGAACTCTGCCCGCCGTCTGGAAACAGGCGGCGGGTATCGGCCAGTTATCTGAACAAATCTACAGTTCACGGATAGGGGAAAAATATGTTAATCAAAGACGACAGCTGCATAGCCGAACAGACCATCATTCGATATCAAAGCAACAATGTTGCCAAGTTGATGGGCAGCGATTGGTATGGGATACTTCTGCGTAATCCCAACGGAGACACGGTGGTGGACACCTGTTTTAATGTCTCGGGGGTAGATGACGGGATAATTCTTGACTTTGCAAGAGAGAGCCTGTCCTATGAATTTCTGCTGAACGGAGGCAGCGAGCTGTTCACCTTCAGAGGTTCTTATTTCTACGTGTATCCTATCCGCAGGACCAACAAGGGATATATAGTTTTCTTCCTGTTTTACAGGAAGGACAGCAACTTTGACGATAGGGACATACAGTGGTACATAACCTATGCCCAGACCGCTTACCAGAGAGTGCTTCTGGAAAACGAGCTTATCCAGGTGAGAAACTATAACGAGGCCATTTTGCAGAATGCTGGCTGTGCCGTGATAGTTATAGACAAAAAATACAGGGTATTGTCGGCAAATCCCACGGGAGAGAAATATTTTGGCTCTACCCGGCTGCAGATGGATAACTTCCGCGAGCCCAACGAGCTTATGGAAATGATCGGGGATGTCTTTGCCAATGGCAGCAGCGGCTGCATATCCGGCTTGTGGTTCGATCAAAAAGGCGACCTGCTTGAGCATGCGCTGCTGCGCACCTGCGTGTCACCTCTGCGGACCAGTAAGGGCGTGGTCTCTGCGGCTATCATTATTGCCACCGATATATCCAGCGCCGATGCCTCGGCCTATACTGAGGCAAAGAAACGCCAGAACAAAGAGATAGAGAATATTTATCTCGGCTATGTCAAAGATATTCGCCCGCCTCTTATGAACATCAAGGGCTGCGCCGAACTGCTGAAAGACAGCAGGGAATGGAGCGAAAGCGAACAAAAGCTCATTGACTATATCACGCAAGAGGCGGACAAGATAGAGAATCTCAACAAGGAGATGGAAGTGTTCCGGGAGATAAACAGGGCGGAGGGCTATGAGCGGTCTGACCTGAATACGATCCTGCTGAATTGCGCAACCATAGCCGGCAGATTCAAAGCCATGAAGCAAGTGGACATCCAGCTACGTATATCAGACGATATACCCCTGCTGTCCATAGACAGCAGCGATTTGTATGTAGCTCTGCTGTCCATATTGCAAAACCTGGTGGATTTAGCCAGCCCTGAGGGAAAGATAAATATTTCCAGCCGTTTTTCCAGGCACCTGAAGCTGGTAAAACTTGAGATCAAAGCATTATTGGGCGAAAAAAAGGACAGCAGCTTTGAAAACGACCTTGTCGTTTCAAATATTATCCGACGCTATAAGGGCACCATTTCCGTCCAAAGAAAGGCAGAGAAAGAAATAGAGTATGTGATCAGCTTGCCTACAATGTGAGCCGGGCAGAAATGGAGAAAGCATAGTGAAAACAATGCAAAACGTCCTGATTGCAGACGAGTCCAACGTGACTCAGCACATTCTGGCTTCAACATATATCAAGGCAGGATATCTTATACGAACGGCTTCATCTGTGGAGGAGCTGAAGATGTCTCTGCATATTGATTCCATCACCCTCGTTCTGCTGAGCATGGGCTTTAGCGGAGGCAACCCCTTTGAGCTTATACGTGAAATAATAAAAGAAAGACCCGGCATCAAAATTATTTTAATGGCCACCTCGCTTTCCATATCCGAGACGGTAGAGTTCATGAAAGCCGGAGTAAGCGACTGCGTTGTAAAGCCCTTCCAGGCTGAGGCGCTGCTGAAAAAGACCCAGCAGATGTTTGAGGCTGAGGACAAGGTGAACAGGCTGTACAGCAGACGGCCCGCAGCCAGCGCCAAAATCAGCACTTACAATCTGCCCCTGGATTCCACTGTGGAGGAGAGCAATCCCCTTATCAGGGAGATAGACAACACCGTGGATTCCATAAAAAACTACTGGGTCAATGTGCTTATAACCGGCGAGACAGGCAGCGGCAAATCCTTATATGCCCGGAAGATACACTATGGGGAAGCAACCAGGAACGAACCCTTTGTATCCTTTAACTGTGAGGCCATACTTCCGGAGGATATGGAGCGGACTTTGTTCGGCGAACGGGTGCGGGGGGAGAACGGCCTTATACAGCACAGCAAGGGAAGACTGGAGCAGGCAGGAAAAGGTACTCTGTTTATTCAGGGACTGGACTGTATGCCTCTTGAACTGCAGTCGAAAATGGTGAACGTGCTGCAGGAACGGAGCTTTGAGCCTGTCGGCGACGAGAGCAGCCTGCCCTTTGAGGCACGCATCATTGCCACCATGACCATCAGCCCTGAGCAGGGAATTGCTATGGAAAAAATCCGGAAGGATCTGTATTACCTGCTGAATGAGGTGCGTCTGGATATTCCGCCCCTGCGCATGTGTAAGGACAGGATACCCGGCCTGGTATCTTCAATGATGCAGAATCTGAGCAATGAAACCGGAATTGGAATTCCCCATGTAACTGAAAACTACTGGAATATTCTCGCAGCTCATGACTGGCCCGGGAATGTGAAAGAGCTGGCTAATGTTGTGAAATACTCTTTCCTGATCGCCAGGGGCAAGGAGATGAGCAGCAGCATGCTCCCCATGAGTGTTACTCAGAACTATCCCAAAAAGATATCCGGCACTAACAATGACGAGTTTTTTGATTTGAGGGATTACATCAAAGAACAGGAAAAAGAAATCATATTTCAGACTTTGGAAAAGTTTAACGGCAATAAGATCAAAACCGCTCAGTATCTTAGAATATCTGAAAGGGCTTTGCGGTACAAGATAAATGAATATATCAACGAGTAATAGACAGATACCGAAACAGATTCGGGGCAAGAGGGTGTTTAGATGAGGCTTGAACAGATGTTTTATTCTTCGGCAGAAAAATTCCCGGAAAAAACGGCGGTCGTATGCAAAGACAGCCGGGTAAGCTACAGACAAGTTGTGCAGGGTATGAACCGGTTCCGGGAATATTTGGAATCCAACACCAAGCCCGGAGACAAGATCCTTATCGTGGCCCACAACTCAATAGAACAGCTGGAACTCATGTTGGCCTGCTTTGCGTCGGACAGGGTGGCCTGCCCGGTCAATTGGCGCATGTCAAAGCAGGATTTGAGTGAAATGCTCAGAGACAGTCCTTTCAGCTTCTGCTTTTATGATGAGGCCTGCGGGGAACTGTTTGTCAGCGCCAGAAGTCAAGGGCAACCGGAGCTTCAGGCCAGAAAATTTGAAGAAATCCCGGCAGCGGAGAAGCCGGATTACATGGAAGCCGGAACCGGTGAAGACAGCATAGCACTGCAGTTTTTCACCAGCGGCTCCACGGGGAAGCCCAAATGTGTTCCCCACAGTCACGGCAGCCTGGGCCGCTATGCTAAGGTTTATTCCAAGGTTTCCGGCTGGAGCAGCGAGGATATATATGAGACGCAGTCCAATTTGTTCCACTTGTCCGGTTTCTCCTGCCTCATAAGCCTGTTTGTGGGCAGCACGCTGGTGCTGATGGACCGATTCCGGGAAGAAGAATTTTTCCAAACAATGGAAAAAGAACACTGCACCCGCATCAGCCTTGTGCCTACCCTCATCTCAAAATGTCTCAGTTCAGGGGCATTTCACAAATATGATTTTACCTCTGTAAGGAAAATCGTTTACGGCGGATCCGCTTTGCCGCTGGCCCAGGTAAAACGTACTCTGGCCGAGTGCGCCTGCTCCCTGGAGCAGGCATACGGTACCACCGAGACATGCAACATCAGTGTGCTCAGCGGTGAGGACCATATAAGGGCCGTTAACGGGGAAGGACCAAAGACCTTGCTCGAAAGCGTGGGGAAACCTATTCCCGGCGTTGAGGTGCGTATCCTGGACGAGGATGGCAATCAGGTTAAGGAAGGCCCGGGAGAGGTGGCGGTGCGCAGCCCCTTCCTGTCCCAGCAGCTACATAAAGTGCGAGGCGAGGCCTTCGCGGCAGACGGGTTTTACCGCACCGGTGACATCGGCAGAATGGACAGCGAGGGCTACCTGTATCTTATTGACAGGAAGAACGACATGATAGTCAGCGGCGGGGAAAATATCTACCCAAGGGAAGTGGAAAACTGCATCTCCCACCTGGTGGAAGATGTGTCGATGGTGGTAGTCATCGGCGTTCCGGACCCCTATTGGGGAGAAAAAGTAGTGGCTTTCGTTGTGAGGCACCCGGGCTCCAACATCACGGAAAAAGAGATCATCGACTTTTGCCGGGGCCAGATCGCCAGCTATAAAAAGCCGCGCCGTGTAATTTTTCTGGACAGGATACCATTAAATACCAATGGCAAAATGAGCCGCAAGCTGATGAAAAAAATTTACGCCAGTCAATATGCAGATTGACAAAAAATCAAACAGCAAACATTAGACAAAGGAAAGGGAAAACGCAGCATGAATATTTTAGTTTGCATCAAGCACGTTCCCAAAGAAGAGGACATGAAGCTGGACCGGGAGACCAAAACCCTGATCCGCACTAACGGTACCGGCGAGATCAACCCCCTGGACAGATATGCTCTGGAGATGGCTATGCTCATCAAGGAACAGCTGGGGGGAAAAGTTACGGCCATATCTATGGGACCGGACAGTTCCATGGCGTCTCTGCGCTATGCGCTGTCCGTGGGGGCGGATGATGCCGTCCTGCTGAGCGACAGAGCCTTGGGCGGAGCGGATGCCTATGCCACCGCGAAAACGCTGGCCGCTGCCGCAGAAAAGCTGGAGGCGGAAAAGGGCGCCTTTGACTTGGTGCTGTGCGGAAAGAACTCCAGCGACGGAGATACCTTCCTGGTGACTCCGGCTCTGGCAGAACAGCTTCACCGCCCGCATACCACGGGTGTGGTAGGCTTTGAGCTGGAGGAGAACGGGATAAAGCTGAAGCGTGAAATCGAATCCGGGTTTGAAACTCTCAGTATAAGCTTTCCCGCTGTGCTGTCCGTAGGAAAGGCTGAGTTCCCATACCGTTTCCCTCAGGTGCGTCTGCGCCTGGCTGCAAACCGGAAAGAGATACCGGTATACGGAGCGGCGGCTCTGGGGCTGGAACCGGAGACTGTGGGCGCCCGGGGCTCTCTTACCAGTGTGGGCAGCTCCTTTGTGCCGGAGCACAGCAAAGACTGCATTCGCTTTGAGGGCGAGCCGGAGGAAGCGGCAAGGAACCTGACCGCCGTGCTCAAAAAAATCATTTGATGGGAAAGAGGTACGATTCTATGACTGAGAACAGAGACATTTGGGTATATGTTGAGACTGATCAGGGAAAGATCGTAAAGAGTTCCCTTGAGCTGTTCACTCCCGCCCTGGAGATGACGGGCAAAACCGGGGGACAAGTGACGGCGGTCATACTTGGCAGCAATATAGAAGAGGCAGCAAAGACTCTGGGCCAATACGGTGCCGGTAAGGTGATTGCCGCCCGCACCGGGGAATATTGCCCCGAAGCCTACACCGCCGCTATGGCGCAGCTTATAAATAAGTATAAGCCCGATGCAGTGATGTTCAGCGCCACTGCCAACGCCAAGGATTTCGTTTCCAAGCTGGCATGCAGGATAAAGACCGGTGTTACGGCCAATTGTACTGAGCTGAGCATAGATCCGGAGACAGGACTTATATCCTGGATGATGCCTGCCCCCGGAGGAATAGTGGCCACCATCCTTTGCGAAAAGACACGCCCCCAGATGGGTACTGTCTGCCGGGGAATATTCAAAGCTCCTGTTCCCGACGAGAGCAGGGAGGCGGAGGTCATCTTTGAAGATACGGATGCAGTGCCCAGCACCCAGATCCGCCGCCTGGCAAAGGAGATAATAAAGGCCGAAAAGAGCATAGAAGATGCGGGGATAATAGTGGCCGGAGGCTACGGCGCCCGCCCTGAGGGATTCGTTTTGCTGGAGCAGTTGGCCGACGCCCTCGGCGGAGTTGTGGCTGCGTCCAGGGCCGCAGTGGATGCGGACTGGATAGCTGCGGACCGTATGGTTGGCCAGAGCGGGAAAGTGGTTCATCCGAAGCTCTACATAGCCTGCGGAATCTCCGGAGCCCTTCAGCATATAGTCGGCGTGGCGGCGGACTGCGTCGTTGCCATCAATAATGACCCGAGAGCGCCCATCTTTGAAATCGCAGACTATGGAATAGTGGGCTCAATCTTTGACGTGGTCCCTGCACTGATAGAAGAAGTGCGCAAGGCCAAAGGCTGAAAGCTCCGAGACGGAATCAGCTCTTTTCTTAAAAAATGATATCCTGACTAAAACACCCCGGACAGGTTTTTATTCCTGCCCGGGGTGAAGTTTTGTCTGCCTCCAATGTCCCAAACTGGGGAAAGCACTGACTGTAGGGCAGAAGCTGCCGCAGCAAAACTCAGCTTTTGCGACTTTATCCGCCCATGTGTATATTGAACTTGTCACTTCAATCCTTTAAAATAAAAAAGCTGCCGGCATTTTCAGCCGGATAAGAAAACTAAAGGAGAGAGGGCATGGATAAGCAGCTGAAGGAGAAGTACGGACTTGTAACCGCCATTGCCATGGTGGTGGGCATTGTCATTGGCAGCGGCGTTTTCTTTAAAGCGGAGAAGGTACTGTCGGCAACGGGAGGGGACCTGCCCCTGGGCATACTGGCCTGGGCTCTGGGCGGGGCGATAATGGTTGCCTGCGCCTATACCTTCTCGGTGATGGCTACCCGTTATTCCCATATAAACGGCATAGTGGATTATGCCGAGGCAACAGTGGGGAAGAGATATGCCTATTTCATGGGCTGGTTTACCACATTCATATATTACCCTGCCATGACCTCGGTGCTGGCCTGGGTGTCTGCCCGCTACGTGGGGGTGCTGCTGGGCCTGGACATTACCGGAGGCCCGGTGATGACTCTTGCCTGCCTGTTTTTGGTGGGCAGCTATACCGTCAATGCTCTTTCTCCCATACTGGCGGGAAAGTTACAGGTCACAACAACTGTCATCAAACTGATACCTCTGCTGCTTATGGCAGTGGTGGGGACTATAGCGGGCCTTGGCAACGGCATGACGGTGCAGAACTTTGTCACCGTGGTAGAGCCGGTAGCCCAGGGCAAGGGTGTGGCCCTCTTCACCGCTATGGTGGCCACGGCCTTTGCCTATGAAGGCTGGATAATAGCTACAAGCATAAATGCGGAGCTGAAAAACTCAAAGCGGAACCTGCCCATAGCCCTGGTGCTGGGGACGCTGATAGTTGCGGCAGTGTATATCCTGTATTATATAGGCCTGGCCGGAGGAGCCACAAATGCCGACATGATGGCCAGCGGCGAGGCCGGGGCCAAGCTGGCCTTTGAAAATATCTTCGGCAGAGCGGCGGGAGTGGGCCTTTTTGTGCTGGTGGTCATATCCTGTCTGGGCACTCTCAACGGCCTGATGCTGGCCTCCACCCGGAGCCTCTACGCCCTGGCCGCCAGAGGCGAGGGACCCAGACCGGAGATATTCAGCGAAGTAGACAGGCACACCAATGTCCCCGGCAACTCCGCCATAGTGGGAGTAATGGTCTGCGCCCTGTGGCTCTTCTACTTCTACGGAGCCAACCTCACAGAGAACTGGTTTGCTCCTCTGCGTTTCGATTCCTCGGAGCTGCCCATAATAACCATCTACGCTCTGTATATCCCCATCTTCCTTGTAATGATGATAAGGGAAAAGAGCCTGCACCCGGTGAAACGCTTTGTGATGCCAACGCTGGCTATACTCAGCTGCATCTTTATGGTCATAGCTTCCATTTTTGCCCACCGCATGGGTGTGGTGTGGTACCTGATGGTCTTTGCCTTTGTAATGCTCCTTAGCATTCCCTTTTACAAAGGAAAGGCCGGAAAAACTTAATCATTATGGACAGATCATGCCCCGGCCGTGAGGCCGGGGCATGATCCATATTTATCCGTTATCCATATTGTTCCGAGAGATATATGCCTGCCCTGGACTGTATCCACTCCGCCGCCTCCCGGGCCGTCACGGCCTCCTGTTGCAAATAGAAGGTGAGCATAGGGTAGGGCCTAGAGGCAGCTCACCTTTAACTGCCCCTCTCCGCCTGGTAGAGGTTGATTTTGCTCTGGGCCGCTGCGATGGCCTGGTCCAGATCGTAATCCCCGTAAAGCCAGGGCCTGAGGCTGTCCAGAAAGATGGTCTTCATCTGATATGCGTCATAGTTGGAGACGGCGGCAGCATCCACAAGGTTCAGCAGTTCCTGCCCGGCCTCAGGGCTTATAAAATCTCTCAGCACCCGGTCAAGGGCCTCATTGTTTGTGGGATACCCGCTGTAGCCGTTGGAGCACAGCTCCAGCTGATATTCCGGGGAAAGCAGCTCCCGGAGAAAGGCCCAGACCTTCTCCTTATCTTCGCATCCCTGAGGTATCATATAGCTGCTTCTGTAATAGGCGGATACCGTGGAGAGGCTGTTTTCAGAATTGCCCAGGAATCTGTAGGCAGTGTCCTGTGAGTCCAGAAAGTTCATATATTCCAGGCTTATATCCCGGTAACTCAGGACCTGGGAGCTGACCATGTCATCAATGTTCTCGGCATCAAATTCCCGGGGGAGGGAGGCGCAGAGCTCCAAAGTCTCCCGGAGGCTTTCACTGTCCAGCTCATAGGCACCGGCCTCCTCATTCCAGGCCTGGTCAATGAGACTAAAGGCAAGGTTGCTGAGAAGCTGCTCTCCCGTCATATAGGAATCGAAAAGAGGCTCGGTATAGCCCTGCTCCGCAAGATAGGCGCCGCATTCCGCCAGGCTTATGTCCTCCGGCGCTTGAGCCAGTGGACCGAAAGCCAAAAAGGAGCTGAGCCCAAAGCAGCCCCATATCTGCCGCAGCTCCCCGTCCCGCTCCAGGCTGCGGAGCATAAGGGGCAGAAAGCTCTCCCGGTTCAGTTCCCCGTCGGCGTCAATGAAGGGATAGAGGTCGGCTCCAATTGAGGGGTCCAGAAGGTAGGCCTCGCTGATGATGAGCTCCGGGCCCTCTCCGCTCTCCAGATCGGCCATGAGCCGGACCAGACCCTCCTGGCCGCTGTCATAGCTGCTGAGCTCAATCCGGTAATCCGGGGAGACCTGCTCCAGGGTCCGGCTGAGCTGATCCAGTGTTAGGGTATTCTGGCTGTAGAGGGCCACTCTCAGCTCCCGGCGGGTGTCCGGGACTTGCTCAATATGCAGCTGCTGCAGCTGGCCGCTACCGCTTTCCAGCAGCAGGTAGTTGCTTTCGTCCAGGGGCAGTACCCGGCTGTAGTTGTACCCGTAGTCCCCGGTGAGTTGGTACCAGTCAAACACCTGGCTGACCGTACCGTCGGGGCTCAGGCTGACGAGCTCTGCGCCGGTGTTCAGACAGGCCGGGCCCTCCGGGCTGCCGGCGCAGGAGACCAGCGGCCCCAGCTGGGAGCTGAGCTCCAGGGGAAGAAAGCTTTCCAGCTCTTCGTCTGCCAGACTCAGCTGGGGTATGCCGCTGTCGCCGTCTATGCTCTGCACTGCCAGACGCCCGTCCAGCAGGAAAGCCTGGTTAAGCTCACCGCACAGGACGTGGACACAGTGGGGAGTACCGTCTGCCTCAAAGGTCCTGAGACAGTCGGCACACCTGATGCAGAAGCGTCCGTCGGGAAAAACCAGAATGTCCTGGGCAAAAGCGTCCGGCCCCAGGTCCAGCTCTATCCTTTCCGCAAGGCTGCCGTCGCCGGAAAGTATAAGCAGCTGATAGAAGGCGTATGGGCTGCCGTATCCTTCAGGGGGACACAGCAGCAGGTACAGCTTGCCATCAAGGCAGCTCAGGCCCGCAACCCGGAATTGGTCGGTATCCTCCGGCAGGGCCAGGGGACAAGGCTCTTCAAAGCTGAGTTTGCCATCTTCCAGCTTATACGCAATGGAAGTCAGGGTGAGACTGCCGTCCTTCTCACCGGCGGCATAGAGCTTTCCGTCACCTGCGGCCAGGGCTTCAACCTGTCCGCCGTAACCGAAGGGGCGGAGCTGAAGAGTGCTGCTGTTCCATCGCATAGCCGTCGCGGTCTCCGGGACATCGGTTTGAGAGCTGTCTGCCCTATCGTCTGCATCTTCTGCGCCGCAGGCCGTCAGGAGAAGCAGCAGGGTCAGGCTTAGAACAAGGGACAGTATCCTTTTCATGGTTTGGCCTCCTGTTGTAAAAATAAACTGAGTCAGGGGCGGATGCTGAGACTGTTTATAACCTTTTGTAGATTTTCCAAAAAGGCGGCGGCCTGAGCCCCGTCCATTTGGCTGTGGTGAAATTGAAAAGAGATGGGCAGGCGAACCTTACAAAATCCACGACGGTACTTGCCCCATATCAGAAACGGGTTATTGTATATTCCGGCATAAATGTTGACAGCTCCGTCTAACTCGCATCCAGTAAGGGCGGAAGTCCCTATTACCATGAGCTCATTACTCAGGTCATTGGGCTGACCGCTGCGGCGGACCTCCTCCGTCAACTCCATATAATCCCGGTGAAAAGCCACTACGTCATCTGAAAAATGAATGTCGCAGGTGCTGATATCTCCATCGTCCAGCGCCACAACGGTGCTCACCGCCAGCTCGTCATAGCCCAGCAGCTTGTCTCCAACAGGCAGCATATAAAATTCCTCAATACCCCCGGCAGCTTTGCCTATACACCAGCACATGAGAGCATTAAATTTAAAGCCGTGACGGGCAAGCCTCACAAGCCGAGTCACATCCAGCGTTTTGAAAAAGGTGAGCATGGGCATGGGGGCCTTCATCCACAGGCGGAAAGCCTGGGCTCGTCTCGTCTGTTCTGGCTCAAGTTCTCTTACCATTTTTTTATCTCCTCCATATTTTTCCGACGCTTTAAGCTTAGATTAAGTTCCCGAAACCGTAAATGTTTTAAAAACATAAAAATTATGTAAACCAGAGTACCGCTTTTGATAAGGCCGATCAGGGGAAGCCTTAAGAAATTAAACGAGTGAGTTTTAAAATCTGGACATAATATAACAGACATGGCGGAAAAAATTTTTAGCCATGTCGGCAATAATGCCGGTAATAGGAAAGGACCTGTAAAAAAGCAGGGTATATGTATTTTGGCGGGGAAGGCTGTGTAAAATAAAAAACCCGTTTCCAATGAAACAGGCCGGTATAAACAAAAAACCTGCTTCACAATCGAAGCAAGCTATATTAAAAGAATACTCAGCACAGCGTCTTGGTGGAATTCCGGGCCGCCGCTGCCGGTGGCAGATGAAGGCGGCCCGGAATTACCGCAGCCGCAGCTTTTGCGAAAACGAGAGTAAAGCGCAAAAGCTAAAAGCGGCAAGGCGGAGATAAGCGGGATCAAACCGCTGACTATTAAAACAACAAGAGGTCAGCGGTTCTATAAAAGCCGGTATAAACAAAAAAACCTGCTCCACATTTGAAGCAAGTTATATTAAAAGAATACTCAGCACACCGTCTGTGGAAGACTATCCCAAAATTTGTGAAGACCTCCTGCGTGGTGTAGAATAGAAGCACCGCACAGGAGGTTTTACATATGGCT
>CALWYF010000009.1 GCA_944385705.1 uncultured Oscillospiraceae bacterium
ATGGTTGGAGGCTTTGAATACGCATATCAAAAAAAGGCAAATGAGCAGAATGAGAGAACAGTGCAATTCCGCAAGCGATTTTACAAAGTCTCTGTATGGTTAGGCACATACTTCCCGCTTAGACTGTTGGTGATGGCGTTAGTACATTTTTATCCTCGCTCTATCAATTCGCTTGCTTTGGAATGTGTCATCGTCGTCCTCTATCTGATGACTGCTAGCCGTCCTCATTTACTGCAATTGCTACCAGAATGGCCACATTTTCATACTCTCCGCCCCAGTTTCGGCGCAGATAAATACCATCCACGTAAACATACGGATATTTGCCGCCCTGTAAGGGTCGGTTGCGCCAATCTTCAATATGAACATATGCCTATTTGTTTAGCTCGCTGATGGTGGAGGGAGACACCTTGGTACCCCACAGAGCTTCGGTGATGTCCTCCACACGACGCACAGAAACACCGGCAAGGTACATCTCAATGAGCGCCTCTTCCACGCTGCTCTCCCGGCGGCGGTACCGCTCAATAATGGCGGTCTCAAAGGAGATGCCCTGGAGCTTGGGTACCTTGAGGGTGACATCCCCGGAAGTGGTAGTGAGGTTTCGGCTGTAGTGGCCGCTGCGGTAGCCCTGGCGCTGCTCATTGCGCTCATACCTGGCCGCCTGGGTCAACTTCTCCGCCTCGGCCTCCAGCAGCTCGTTGAGGGTTTCCTCCACGCTGCCTCGTACAAGTTCCTTGAGTTCGCTCTTGATTACGGCCTCGTTTAGTTGTACAATTTTCTCGGACATGGTTTGCTGTCTCCTTTCGAATGGTGGTGTCGCAACTTCATTCTACCAGAGATCTGCAAACCATGCCTCTTTATTTTTGCGAAACTTATTGTACCTTATCTGGCCGCTCTGCGGCCATTATTTTAATTTCAAGAGGCCGCTGGTTCTGCCGACAGACTTCTTATTTCTTCTGGCAATAAAAAAAGCAGGAAGCATCAAAAGATGCTTCCTGCTGGTCCGAGTGACTGGATTTGAACCAGCGGCCTCTTGAACCCCATTCAAGCGCGCTACCATCTGCGCTACACCCGGATCTCTGTCGCTCGATTATATTAGCACAATCTGTCGCCAAATGCAATACCCAATTTCAAAAAATTTGAATTTTTGAAATTGGGTATTTTACAGGGTGATTCTATGCACATTTCAGCCCGGGCCTTGGCAAAGCACCCTTATTCTGTAAAATGGATGTGGTTATTTATATGGTCGCTGCAGAAGCAGTGGTATCCCTGGCAGCGGGAGCAATAACGGAATTCCAGCTCCGGGTGGTCCACATCCGTTCTGCCGCAGACTGCGCACTTGTGGGTATAGAGCTTGCTCTCCTGCTCCCGGCGTATACGCCGGGACTCCCTGCGGAAGTTGATGGTGCTCTTGCTGGTGCGGGCGGGCCGGTTGCGCAGCAGACTGCCTCCGCAGAAAATGAAGAAGTTCAGCACCGCCACCACCGGCAGCAGATTCAGCGGGAAGGGATTCATAAGCACCGAAATCACGAAGAACACTGCATCAACTATAGCCAGGTACTTCATTTTCACCGGGATAAAATAGAACAGCAGAACAGTAGTGTCCGGGAACATGCTGGCAAAGGAGAAGAACATGGACAGGTATATATAGTTGGAGTCCAGGCGGATGACCATGCCGGTGGCAAAGTAAATTATAAAGCCGTAGATGATAGTGAGGATGACGCCGGAGAAGAAATATATGGTGAACTGGCCGGTGCCCCAATACTGCTCCAGGGTATTGCCTATCCAGTAGTAGAAGTAAAAGACGATAAAGGCCAGCAGCCCGGTGCTGGGCGGGTATAGCATAAAGGTAATCAGGCGCCAGACCTGTCCTCTGAGTATGAGGGAAGCGTCAAAGCTTAAGTAAGAAAGGAACAGTGGATTGATGGCGCTCATGACCCAGAAGGCCACGTTGGCTATGGTGATATACAGCATAAGGTTCTTTATGCCGAAATAAGGATGGTTATAGCAAAAGCGCTCTATCTTGTTCATAGGGTCTCTCATATGATTCTCCATTCTGCCGCAGGCATACTCAGTTTACCATATAATATACCCCGATGCTGCCACAAAGTCTATAAAATTTTGTAAATTCAAAAACTGGGTCTTTCAATATGCCTGAGACTGTGATAATATGTAAACTGATCAACTATGTGAATATGACTTCATATGAACGGAGCATGTTTCTTCTATGGCAGAAAAGGATTTTGAGATAAAGAACGACACCATTGAGGGCCGCAACGCAGTGATAGAGGCGCTCCGAGCCGGAAGGCCCATTGACAAGATATTCATCGCCAAGGGCGATGTGGACAAAACCTTGGGACATATCGCATCCAAGGCCAGGGAAAAGGGCATAGTAGTTGTGGAGGCAGACCGGCGCAAGCTGGACTTCATGAGCCAGACTCACGCCCATCAGGGAGTAATTGCCCTGGCCGCCCTGAGAGAATACTGCCAGACAGGGGACATTCTGGCCCTGGCGGCGGAACGTCAGGAAGCCCCCTTCGTCATAGTCTGTGACGAGATAAGCGATCCCCACAATCTGGGGGCCATAATCCGCTCCGCCGAGTGCGCCGGAGCCCACGGCGTCATTATCCCCAAACGCCGCAGCGCCGGGCTCACCGCCGTGGTGGACAAGGCCTCCGCAGGAGCCGCCGAGCATGTGCTCATCGCCAGAGTTCCCAACATCCCCGCAGTTTTGAAAGAGCTGAAGGAGCAGGGACTCTGGATATATGGCACCGCCGCCGACGGTGAGAGCGACCTGTGGCACACGGACTTCACCGGTCCCATGGCTCTGGTCATCGGTTCCGAGGGTGAGGGCATGGGCCGCCTGGTGAAGGAAAATTGCGACTTTGTTGTAAGTCTTCCCATGAAGGGACAGGTCAGCTCTCTCAACGCCTCCGCCGCCGCAGCCGTCACCATGTACGAGGTGCTGCGCCAGCGCAGCGCCAAATAAAAAATCGTGGCGGGCCCTGCCCGCCGGATAGGATACAGGCATGAAATTTTTCAGTCATAAGCAGAAAAAGCATGAACTGAAAACTGAATCAGAAGAAGACCTCTCCGTAGAGGATATCATTGCCGAATACCAGGCCCGGCAGGATGTGGAAGCACAGCAGGCCCCGGAGCCCGACGGCCGGGATGAATATTACAGTTCATCCCAGGGTGGCTATGACGAGTACTATGACTCCCAGTCCTTCCAGCCGGAGCCGGACTACGGTCACGAGGAGTACAACCGGCAGGACTATTCCGACTACGTCCCCTCCTCCGACGGGGATATAGACCGCATCTTTGAGGACATTTTTGCAGACTACTACGGCAGCACCGCCGCCGGAGAGCAGAGTCAGGAGTCAAAGCCCTCCAAGTCCGGCAGCTCAAGGGGCGGTCAAGATTACGGATATTCCCAGGGCTCCAGCCCCCGCAGCGGCAACATAGGTGCTATGGAGCGGGAGGCCAGGGAATATATCTCCCATATGCAGATGTCCGAGCCCAGCCCCGGCCGGGCTCCTCTGTCCCAGGAGGAACTCTATGCCCCCCTTCGGGAGGATGAGCTGGCCAGGACCCGGAAGCCGAAGCAGACCGGGGACTCCTCCTATAATCCCGAAATAGACAGCCGCTTCAATCTCAGCGGCCACAGGGAGAGCAGCGGCTATCAGTTCGGCAGTCGTTCGGTGGACATGAGCGCCGACGATAGCTACACTCCCTCCACCCAGACCGACTACAACCTCTCCCACTGGGCGCCGGAATACGACGGGGACGGCAGTCAAGAGGACTACGACCCGGAGGAATTTGAGGGCAAGAGGGGCATATTCAAAAAGCGCCGCAAGCCCAAGAAGAAAGCAAAGGAGCAGGAGCCTGAAGGCTACAGCTCCCAATATGACACTCTTCCCCCGGAAGAGGAGGAAGAGGACTCCTATGCCGAGAGCTTCCGGGACCACAGCGCTTCCCCAGGAGACTATGCCCTGGAAGACGACTACTACGAGGAGTACGGCTCCCCACGCCGCTCCGACGGCTTGGAGGATGACTTTGACGAGACAGGGGACCTGCCCAGCTTCAAGGAGTATCTGGCCTCTCTGTTTGCCTCCGCCTTTCTGCGCATAAGAGGTACCAACCGCAGCGTCACCACCAGCACCATGAGCGACAGCGAGGAGGAGCTGGGTCCGGAGCTTACTGCGGCGGGAGCCTGCCGCTACTACGGGTCTTTCATGCGCTCTCAGAAACTGCGATTGCGCATAGGCGCAGTGCTGGAGCTGCTGCTGTGCTATCTGTCCCTGGGCCTGCCCCTGCCAGGCATGCTTCAGACTCTGCCGGTAAAGGCGGCGGCCTGCTGCGCCATCCAGTTCGCCATAATGCTGCTGGCTCTGGACGTGGTCACCACGGCGGCGCTGGGCGCCTTCCGGCTGAGATTCGGGGCGGACTTTCTTGCCCTGTTCAGCTGCCTTATCACCACCGCCGACGGGCTCATAGTGGCCCTGTCGGAATCTGCCGCCCAGCACACGCCCTTGTGTGCCGTGTCCAGTCTTTCTCTGCTGGGTCTGCTGCTGTCCTCATCCCTCAGCACCAAGGGGATACGCAAAGCCCTGAGAGTCCCGGCCATAGGCAAGAACTTCTATTCCATCACCGGGGAGACCAAGCTGCGCAAGGACGAGCTTACGCTGCTGAAATCCCAGCGTCCTGCAAAGGGTTTTGTGCGCCGCATCGAGGAAGCCCCGCCTGACGAGACTCTGTTCATAAAAGCCGGGCCCTTCCTGATTATCTTTGCCTTTATACTCAGCCTCGCTCTGGCTCTGCTGAAGAAGAGCCTGTCTGACTTTGTCTTTATATTCTCCGCTATTCTCTCTCTGACGGCCCCCTTCTCCGCGCTGCTGGCCTTTGCCCTGCCCTTCTTTGTGGGCTCAATGCGCATTTTCCGCAGCGGAGCCGCCATAGCCGGCTGGTCCGGCCTCTGCGATATCGGCGCCAGCCGCAACATTATTGTGACCGACTGGGATCTGTTCCCTGAGGACAGCATAGAGATGG
Organism: uncultured Oscillospiraceae bacterium; assembly: GCA_944385705.1. Lineage (GTDB taxonomy): Bacteria > Bacillota > Clostridia > Oscillospirales > Oscillospiraceae > Limivicinus. Next base: position 5,047 of record CALWYF010000009.1, read on the forward strand.
ACACGGTGCGGATATTCTCCGACGAGTCCACGGAAAAAGTCATCGCCTATGCCGCCGAGCTGGTCAGAGCCTCCGGCTCCAGCATGGCCGGTTCCTTTGTGAAGCTCATGGAGGAAAACGGCTGTGCCCGGCACCGGGTGGACAATTTTGAGTTTCTCTCCGGCGGCGGCCTGAAGGGCATAATTGAAGGGCATGTAGTGCTCTGCGGCAGCATGGAGCTGATGCGCCTGATGAACATCCGCATACCATACCGTCTTGCGGACAAGACCTCGGTGCTGCTGGCCATAGACGGCATACTTTACGGTATATTCAATCTCAAATACACTCCCCTGCCCCAGGTGCGCCGGGCACTGGTGGAGCTGGTGCGCTCAGGCCGTCACCCGGTCTTTGCCCTCAGGGACTTTAACGTGAACCCGGAGATGCTCCACAACACCTTTGACATTGCCACCGACGGCTACGACTTCCCCCCATATACGGAGCGCTTTGCCATGTCCGAGCCCTCCCACAAGGACAGCAAAATAGCCGCAGTCATCTGCAACGAAGGACTGGGCCCGGTGACCCAGGTGGCGGACGTGGGCCGGAGCATGTATCTGGCCACCAGGTTCAACCTGCTGCTGACCTTCATCTCCGCCGTGCTTGGACCGGTGCTGGTATTTGTAAAGCTTCTTACCGCAGGCAGTGTGAGCATAGGTTTCCTGCTGATGTTCATGCTGGCCTGGGCTGTGCCCCTGGTGGTAAGCAGCCTGTATGTGGGCGGCAAGTCCTGAAACAGGAGTAATAAAAATACACCGGCAGGGTCCTTGCCCTGCCGGTTTTCCGTATTTTTCCAGCTCCCCTTATCTCCGCTGCTTCTCCGGGCCTTTTCTCAGGCAGGGCAGTGGATATTGACAAATTTTTGTTGCCAAGGTCTTGGCTATAGTGTATAATGAGCTGGATGTATTTCAGATTTTCTATATGCATATATACATTATGCATATAAGCATATATAAACTAAAGCACAGAGAGGAAGCAACACATGAGTTACGAAACCAAAAACATCCGCAACATCTGCCTGCTGGGCCATGGCAACACCGGCAAGACCAGTCTTGCCGAGAGCATGCTCTACTGCACCGGCGCCATCGACCGCATGGGCAAGGTCAGCGACGGCAACACCGTCTGCGACTATGACGCTGAGGAGATCAAGCGCCAGATCACCATTTCCACCGCAGTGGCTCCCGTGAACTACGGCGGCTGCAAGATCAACGTGCTGGACTGCCCCGGCTTTTTTGACTTTGTAGGCGAGTCCCTGGCCGCTATCCGCGCCGTTGAGGCCGGCATCATCCTCTGCTCTGCAAAGGACGGTCTGTCCGTGGGTGCCGAGCGGACATGGAAGTATCTGAAGAACGCCAAGGTCCCTGCCGCCTTCTGCATCTCCAAGTGCGATGAGGAGCACGGCGATTACTACAAGGTGCTGGATTCCCTGAAGGCCAAGTACGGCAGCATCGTCTGCCCCGTCACCGTCCCTATGTCCGACGGCAGCGGCGTCATCGATCTGGTGCACAATATAGCCTATCAGACCAAGGGCAACAAGACCACCAAGGTCCCCGTTCCCGCAGCTGATGCCGGAAAGGTGGAGGAGCTGCGTGAGGCTCTTATGGAGTCTGCCGCAGGAGCCACCGAGGAGCTGATGGAGAAGTTCTTCGACACTATGGAGCTGTCTGAGGCGGATATGGCCGAAGGCATCAAGGTTGGTCTCCGTGAGCGCAGCGTGGTCCCCGTGTTCGCCAGCGCCGCCATGTCCTGCATTGGCACCGAGGCGCTGCTCCAGGGCATCGTTGACTACGTATCCAACCCCGGCGAGATGGAGGGCATAGACCCCGCCGGCCCCACTCTCGGTTTTGTTTTCAAGACCATTTCCGACCAGTTCGGCAAATACAGCTTTGTAAAGATCATGCGCGGCAAGATCACCGCCGACATGTCCTTGAGAGATGTACGTACCTCCAGCACCGACAAGCTGGGCCGCCTCTACACCATGTGCGGCAAGAAGAACACCGAGGTGAAAGAGGCCTGCTGCGGCGACATAGTTGCCGTGGGCAAGATGGATTGGAAGACCGGAGACACCGTGTGCGACCCTAAGAACGAGGTGGAGCTGCCTCCCATAGACATTCCCGAGCCCTGCTACTCCATGGCCATTTCTCCCAAGACCAAGGGCCAGGACGACAAGGTTGCTGCCGGCCTTGCAAGACTCAACGAGGAGGATATCTCCTTCACTCTGGTAAACAACGCTGAGACCCGCCAGCAGGTTCTCTCCGGCCTGGGCGACATCCAGCTGGATGTACTCTGCTCCAAGCTCAAGAGCCGCTTCGGCGTGGAAACCGAGCTCAAGCCCGCCCGGGTCGCTTACCGCGAAAAGATCAAGGGCAAGGTGGAGGCCCACGGCCGCCACAAGAAGCAGTCCGGCGGTTCCGGCCAGTTCGGCGACGTGTGGATCCGCTTCGAGCCCCAGGACGAGCAGGACGACATGATCTTTGCCGAGGAAGTCTTCGGCGGCTCCGTGCCCAAGAACTTCTTCCCCTCCGTTGAGAAGGGCCTGCGCAATGCAGTAAACAAGGGCGTTCTTGCCGGCTATCCTCTGGTTGGCCTGAAGGCAACCCTTTACGACGGCTCCTACCACCCTGTGGACTCCAACGATATGGCCTTCCAGACTGCTGCACGTCTGGCCTATCAGGACGGCATCCCCAAGGCCAAGCCCACCATCCTTGAGCCCATCGGCCTGCTCCAGGTCACCATCCCCGATGAGAACCTGGGCGATATCATGAGCGACATCAGTTCCAAGCGCCGGGGCACCGTGCTGGGCATGAATGCCGAGGACGGCATGCAGACCGTGGAGGCTGAGGTCCCCATGGCCGAAATGAGCTCCTACACCATTGACCTGCGCTCCATGACCCAGGGCCGCGGCTCCTTCACTCTGAAGTTTGTCCGCTACGAAGAGGCCCCCGGCAATGTCCAGCAGAAGGTCATCGAGGAAGCCAAGGCTCTGGCTGAGCAGGAGTAACACGTATAATCACACGCTATTCTACGGGCGGCCTTAACAGCCGCCCGTAACTTCAACACTGCTGATATTGGTAATGCTATGAATAACGGAATTGCGGGACTGAAAAATATCGTATGGGCCTTTGCCATAGTGCTGTCTCTGGCGGCCCTGATCATAGGCCTTATCGTAACCATGGTGCTGAGGTACAGCGGAGAAGCTCCCGACGGGACCATGTACCTGGAGGGCAGCAGCTCCTCCAATGTAAGCGATCCTTTTTTGGACAGCAGCGGCATCGACGGGGGACAGGCTTCCGGCGGAGTCATGGAGCTGCCCAGCTCCCAGGATACGGGGCTGGAGTATCTCTTTAACCTCACCTTCCTTTGTGACAACAGCTTCTCCGCCGTGAACAGCTTCGGTGCAAACTTCGGCAGCACCGCCTCTTCCCAGATCTGGCTTCCCTCTTCCGGTACTCTTGCCGCCGCAAATGCTTCCACCACCTCCATCATTTATCCGCAGGACGGCTCGGAAAAAACTCCCGGCGACGCGGCGGAGGTCTATCAGCCCTCCCGCCTGGTGATATACCTGGGCGGCGACCAGCTCTCCGGCACCACTGCCGAGACCTTTACCGCCGGATATACGGCCCTGATACAGGCTATACAAAGCGCCAGTCCCGACACCAAGATAATCTGCTGCTCCATCGGTTCCGTCACCACAGCCTATGCTGGCAGCGACGGGCTCAGCGCCGAACTTATATCCCAGGCCAATGACTGGATACGTCAGGTCTGTGCCTCTACCGGAGTCTATTATGCCGACCTGGCTTCCGTCCTCAACGGCGATGACGGCTACCTGCTTGCCGAATATTCCGGGGCCGACGGCCGGAGCATCAGCTCCGCCGGAATAAACGCCGCTATGGATTATTTCCGCATGCATGGCATCTGAGCCATAGAGCATGTGATTTCTGTACCCGGTCAGCTCCCCCGGCAAAGGCTTTCTTTGCTGGGGGATTTCTTTCAGGATTTTTTAAGTTATGTTAAGTTTGACATTAATTCCCGTTATAAAAAAAATTAATTTTTAATCTATAAAATCCAGGAAAAAATATGTTATCCTAGAACAAGTCATGGGCGTATGAGTCCTGATTATGTAAATTTAGCTGTTTGTGGAGGTAGGCATGAAAAAGCTCATTTTGCTGATATTCGCCCTCTGCTGTATTTTGTCCGGGTGCAGTGCGGCAGAGGCGGAACCCAGCGGTTCTCCGCTGCCCTCCGGCCTGGCCAGGACCGGCCCATATGCAGCCTCCGCCTCCACAGCCTCTCCTTTGGCCGTCCCGCTGCTGAACGCCTCCGCAGTGATACCCGAAACGTACCAGGAGAAGGCCATAAGCCCTGTCAGCGGCAGCGGGATATTCCTTGTCTGCACCGACCCTGTGGAGATGGAGCAGGGCAGCCATTACGACGCCTATATCCCGGATGAAAACGGCCAGCTCACGCTGCTGGAGAACAAGCTCTTCAACAATGCCTACACTCTGGGCAGCAACCGCTACCATTTTAACTTCAGCTGGGTGGAATATGAAGGTTCCAAAGCGCTGAATTATTTGTCTGAGGAAACCAATGCCGAATTTCTCTATTTCTCAGATATTGGCAATAAAAGTCTTTTTCTTCTGAAAGATTACCTCAGCAGCGACGGTTCCACTTTGTACAGCTATTATCCCGTGCTTCTTGATTTCTCCGCCGAAGAAACTGAGGACATACTCTCCGGCTGTTCTCTTGGCAACATTTCCAATATAAGCAACGCTGCCATCAGCTCCGACGCCAAGGGGATGCTGCTGGCTCAGGAGGGCGGAGCCTTGTACTACTGCGACATTACCGACTCCACGGTGTACAGTCTTGACGAAATCTCAGGAGAGCCGGTAAAGGCCTGCACTCTCACCGCAGATAAGATAATCTGCTGGAATCAGAGCAGCTCCATGTCCGGCATGGGGGATGTGGGAGACTATCATTTCTGGTATATTGACCTGGCAGACTACCAGCGCAAGGAGATGCCGGAGCTGAGCACCGATGGCGATACTGGGCCCTTGCGTATTGCCCATCTGGCAGGCTTCAGCTCCACAATGTACAATGACATGATGTTTGCCGGCAGCTCCTACGCCCTCTGCACCAGCGGAGACGGTCGGGTCTATGTTCTGGACATGGAAAACTGGCAGCTCAACGCCATATCCGGCTACACCATGCCGGCCTCCAACGTGACCTGCCGGGGCAGTCTGGACGGGCAGCGGCTGCTGCTGGAGGATATAGGCAACAGCTCAGCCTATGTTATTGATTACGCCGACAGCTTCCTGGTGAGGCTGAACGTACAGGATGCGGAGAGCCTGTCCTGGTTTGATTTTGACACCGTACTGGAGCAGCCCGGAGACGGAAATTACTATCTCTATCACATCGGAGTTTAAAAACTTTGAATACAGCTAAGCAAAAACCGAGTCCCTTCCGGGACTCGGTTTTGCATTTATACTTACTTGTTCTCTATCAGGTACTTCATTATCTGCACAGCGTTGCTGGCGGCTCCCTTCCTTATCTGATCGCCGCAGCACCAGAGGGTCAGGCCCTTGTCATCACAGAGGTCCTCACGGATACGGCCCACCCAGACCAGATCCTGGTCGCTGGTGTCCAGCGGGGTGGGGTAATTGCGTCCCTTGTAGTCCTCTATCAGGCGGCAGCCGGGGAAGGCGGCCACGGCCTTCTTGGCCTCTCCCACGGATATCTTATCCTTGGTGCGCACGGTGACCGCTATGGAGTGGGAACGCATCACCGGCACCCGGACACAGGTGCAGTTCACTTTCAGCTCCGGCAGATGGAAAATGCGCCGGCCCTCGTTCTGCATCTTCATCTCCTCGTCGGTGTAAAGATTATCCAGCTCGTCGCCGATATGGGGAATGACGTTGAGGGCTATCTGGGTGGGGAAGACCTTGCACTCCATCTCCCCGCCGTTTACGGCGGCGGCCATCTGGCCCTCCAGCTCGCTGAAGCCTGCCTGGCCCGCCCCGGACACTGCCTGATAGGTGCAGGCTATCATTGACTCTATGGTGGAAAGTTTTGCTATGCCTGCCACCGCCATGAGAGTAATGATGGTGGAACAGTTGGGGTTTGCAATAATGCCCTTGTTGTTCAGAGCGTCGGCTCCGTTTATCTCCGGCACAACCAGAGGTACCTCCGGCTCCAGGCGGAAGGCGGAGCTGTTGTCAATGTACACGGCCCCGCTCTTGACTATGGCCGGGGCAAACTTTTTGGACATGCCATTCTTTACCGCGCCAAGAACGAAGTCCATGCCCTGGAAACTGTCCTCAGTGGCCTCCTGTATCTCCACTTCCCGGCCCTGGAACATTATCTTCCCACCGGCGCTGCGGGCGCTGGCCAGGGGCAGTAAGGTATCTACCGGGATATTATACTCCTCCAGTACCTGGAGCATCTGCTGCCCAACGGCGCCGGAGGCGCCAAGCACGGCCACATTGTATTTTTTCATTCAAATCATCCTCCTATTATATTTATTCCGGCGGCGCCTCAGCCTGCAAAGCTCTCGTACAGCACCCGTACCGCCGCTTCGAAGTTCTTGTTTTCCACGCCCACTATTATGGACAGCTCGTCGGCCCCCTGGGCTATGGTGCGTATGTTTATCTTTTCCTCGCCCAGGGCTCTGAATATCTTGCCGGATATACCGGGGCGGTAGGTCATCTTACGGCCTACGGCAGCCACCAGAGCAATTCCGTCGTTCACCTGGATATTGTCCGGATGACAACTCTTCTCCAGATCCCCCATAAGGCTGTAGAGGCCGTCCCCCAGAGGGGCGGTGGCTGTGACCAGGGCAAAGGAGTCCAGGCCCAGGGTGATGTGCTCCACGTTTGCATGGTAGCGGTCCAGTATCTCCAGAGCCTGACGCAGAGTCTGGCTGGTGTTCATATTCCGCTTGTTCACCGTTATGATGGTAAAATTCTTTCTGCCCGCAATGCCGGTGAGGAAGCGCTCATGGCTCTCCTCATCCTCTATCTTGTCGACGATGACGGTGCCCGGGTGCTCCGGGCAGTTGGTATTCCTTATGTTCAGGGCTATGCCCTTTTCCTTCACCGGCAGCACCGACTCCTCATGGAGCACCGAGGCCCCCATAAAGGCCAGCTCCCGCAGCTCGGCGTAGGTTATCTTCTCTATTGGCTGGGGGTCTTTCACTATCCTGGGGTCGGCCATTAGTATGCCGGAGACGTCCGTCCAGTTTTCATACATGTCGGCATCTATTGCTGCGGCGGCCAGCGCCCCGCTGATATCGCTGCCGCCCCGGGTCATCACCTTGATGCGTCCGTTGGGCAGCCGTCCGTAAAAGCCTGGGAGGACTATCCTGCCGTACTGCTTATACGCGTCGGCTATGGCCTCATAGGTTTTATTCTTGTCTATCTGACCGTCAAAACTGAAAAACACACAGTCCGCCGCATCCACAAACTTGAAGCCCAGATAATCGGCCATAAGCCGAGAGGTCAGATATTCGCCCCGGGACACCAGCTCGTCGGCGGACATGTCCTTGCTCATGGACTTTTCCAGTTTCTCCATCTCCGCACCCACGTCGAAGCTTATGCCCAGCTCATCTCTTATCTGGCACAGCCGCTGCTCTATTGTATGAATTATATCGTCGCAGGGTACCCCGTAGCTCAGATGGGCGTGGCAGAGATACAGAAGATCTGTCAGCTTGTGGTCGTCGCTGCTGCGCTTGCCGGCGGCGGAGACCACCACAACTTTTATGTCCGGGTCCCGTTCCACTATTGCTTTGACCTTTTTGAACTGCTCCGTTCCGGCCACGGAGGAGCCTCCGAATTTTGCAACCTTTACCATGTTCCTCAGCCCTCCAGCTCAGCAAAAAAGATGTCTGCACCCTCTGCTCTCAGCCGGGTTGCCAGCTCGTGCATGGACTTGACGGACATGGGCTTTGTAATGAGTTCCGCAACACCGTCGCTCTCGCTGTAGCTCTTCACCTCAAAGCAGCCGGTGAAGCTGCCGGGCAGACGCACATAGTAGCTGTGGCGGCAGGCCTCATTGTCGGCGCTGCCCTCTCTGCAATCGGAGGCAAGCATGTACAGCCTCCCCTTCAGCAGGCAATCCAGATCCCTCAGCACAGCTGAGGCGGTGGGCCAGCGGCCCGCCCCCTGGCCTATGAACACCATGGGTCCGGAGCATTTGCCCTCATATCGGGCCAAATTGTAGTTATCCAGCACGCTGCACTCGGCAGCGGAGGCCTTCAGCAGCACCGGCTCCACATAGGCGTAGACCTTGCCTCCCGGGACGGCGGCACACTTGGCAACCAGGCGGCAGGTGAGGCCCCGGGCCTGGATGCGTTTTACGTCCTCATCGGTAAAGTGCTCTATGCCCTCGTTGTAAAGCCCCTCAGTGGGCAGTATGCCGTAGGCCACGGCGGAACCCAGGACTATCTTTCTCAGAGCGTCCAGACCGGAGACATCGGCGCTGGGGTCTGCCTCGGCATAGCCCAGCTTCTGGGCATCCTTCAACGCCTCTCCGTAGCTCAGGGCCCGGCGCTGCATGGCGTCCAGCATATAGTTGGTGGTGCCGTTGAGTATGCCGCCCAGGGAAACTATATCGTCGCTCTCCACGGCAATGCTGAGGTTATGGAGGAAGGGCACTCCCCCGCCGCAAGCAGCGCTGAAAAGGAAGCCCACGCCCATCTCCCGGGCGGCGGCGGAGAGCTCGATGCCGTGGGCCGCAACCAGAGCCTTGTTGGAGGTGACAAAGTGCTTTCCCGCCTTGATCGCCGCCATTGCATAGCTGAAGGCAGGCTCTATGCCGCCCATAGCCTCCGCCACAGCCTCCACTCCCGGCTCGGATAGAACGGCCTCTATGCTTGTCTTCTTGAAGGGGGCGTCGTCCTTTCCCGGGCGCACCAGAACCGGCCCCTGTTCCAGGCCCTTGGCCTGGGAGAGCATCTCATATATACCCGCACCCACGGTGCCGAAACCTAAAACCGCAGTTTTCATCTTTTCCTCCATGTTTTTATCTTGTGTCCGTGATTCAAGGACATTTGTTTTTATGACTGAGACAGTTTACCATAAGCCCAGAAAGAATACAATTATCATTTTACATAAATTTATATAATACAAAGCCGGAGCCATAGGGCAAAATGCGCTATGGCTCCGGTCTTTGTTCTGTTTATCGATTTATATTGACTTCTCAGGGGCATCAGCCGCTGAACAAGAAGTCCAGCACGTCCATCACATTGTCCGCATCCATGCGGTACAGCTCGGTATAGCCGCAATTTGTGCAGCTCACTGTGGTGAAACGCTTGTTCTGTACATCGAAAAGCTTGGCAAAGTTGCCGCCCGTGGCCTGGAACTGGTCCTGCACGCAGTGGGTGCAGCCGCACTTGGGGCACACATAGCCTCTGGCTTCCATAGTCGTTTTCTCCTTTCTGTTTTACTGTTTCTCAGCGGACTATAGCTTTTATGAAGCTGCTGCGCTCCACGGGCTGTTCGCTGAAACTGAAGCAGGAGCGGAGAAGCTCCGCCGCCTCCTCTGCTTTTTCCCGGCTGGGAGCGTGGATAGTGGCCAGGCTCTCCCCCGGCTCCACCTTGTCCCCCACTTTTTTGTGGAGCACCAGACCCACGGACAGGTCTATCTCACTGTCCTTGGTAGCCCGGCCGCCCCCCAGGTGCATGCTCACCAGGCCCACCTTTTCCGCTTCGATGCGCTGCACATAGCCGCCGCTCTTGGCCAGGGCCTCATACTGCACCGGAGCCTGGGGCAGCCCGGAAGTGTCATACACGTCCCGGCCGTCTCCGTGCTGGGCAGAGACCATTTGGCTCAGCTTATCAAGAGCCGCTCCGCTGCTTATGCTCTCCTTCAGCATATCCCTGGCCTGTTCAATGCTCTCAGCCAGGCCTGCCTCGGTGAGCATGCAGCTGCCCAGAGTCAGGCACAGCTCCAGAAGGTCTCCGCCTTTTTCGCCCTTCAGCACCTCTATGGCCTCTTTCACCTCCAGGGCGTTGCCCACGGCCCAGCCCAGAGGCTGGTCCATGTCGGTGATGACGGCGGCGCACTTTCTCCCGGCCAGACGGCCTATGCGGGTCAGGCCCTCAGCCAGACGCCGGGCCTCCTCCTCAGTCTTCATGAAGGCTCCGCTGCCGCATTTCACGTCCAGAACTATCACATCCGCCCCGGAGGCCAGTTTCTTGGACATGATGGAGCTGACTATCAGAGGGATGCTGGGCACAGTCCCGGTGACATCCCTAAGGGCATAGAGCTTCTTGTCAGCAGGCACCAGGTCCGCAGTCTGGCCGGCTATGGCTATGCCTATTTCGTTTACGTTTTTAAAGAACTCCTCTTCGCTTATGCCGGTGACAAAGCCGGGGAAGCTCTCCAGCTTGTCTATAGTGCCGCCGGTATGGCCCAGGCCACGGCCGGACATCTTGGCTATTTTCAGGCCGCAGGCCGCCACCATTGGGCAGAGGATGAGGCTGGTCTTGTCCCCCACGCCGCCGGTGGAGTGTTTGTCTCCCTTCACGCCCTTTATGGGGCTCAGATCCAAAGTCTCCCCGGACTGCACCATGGCCATGGTCATGTCAAGAGTCTCGGCGTCGCTCATGCCCTTCAAAAGTATGGCCATGCACATGGCGGACATCTGATAGTCCGGGATCTCCCCACGGGTATACCCGTCTATCATGAAGTATATCTCTTCCCGGCTCAGTTCTCCCCCGTCACGTTTTTTTGCTATCAGATCGGTCATCAGCACGGCAGCTTACCCCCTGTCTTTTTTCTTTGATTATACATCCTTTTGCCCCGGCACTCAATAGACAAAGAGTAAATAATCTCTGCCGCCTATGCGGCGAAGCCGGGCTCCCGGAGGCACTGAGCGAAGCCGGGCGGGCAGGGCCACCAGATAGTGCTCCCCCTTCCGGGCTATTAAGCTGCCGTCCCTCCGGGCCGTCCACACCAAGTCAGACTCTTCCGCTACCGGCTCCGGGCTTGGAGTCTTCGGGGCATCCGCCGCCTCAGTCTCCGATTCCCCCGGCAGCTCTGCGGCCTCTCTATCCTCAGCTTTTCTCTCCTCGGTTATCTTCTGCTCCTCTTTCTCCGGGCTCTCAGGCGGCTCCATATCTGTCGTCCCATCTCCCGGGCCGCTCCCCTCCGGTGGATTTTTCTCCGGGCCGGGCTTTACCTCTTCTTCCCCGAGTTCCCAGGCCTCAGGTTTTTTAGTTATGTAAACTTTATCTTCTTCCAGTCTTTTGTCCGAGACCCGCTCTATATTCTCAGGAAAGGCGGACAGCTCCAGACGGCTGAGTCTGCGGCGCAGGCAGAGCCCGCCGTTCTGCGGCACCATAAGTCCCAGGTAGGCCTCTCTTCCCCCGCCCTGGACCCACAGGCGCACCAGACCCTCAGCTTCGGGAGCAGTCGCCTCCATCAGGGTATAGAGTCCCTGTTTCTCCACCTTAAGCTTTCCCCGTTCCACTCCCATCAACAGCAGCGGATAGTCCATGTCCACTCCCCCAGCATGTAAAAATCTCCTGCCCAAGTCTATGGGCAGGAGACCGCTAAATATTCCTTTAAAGCTCAGGAAAGGCCGAAGCTCACCGCCAGGGCATTGTCCACGGCAGTCATGGTGCTCTCGTCCAGCTTTCCCATCCGCTCCCGCAGCCGGGATTTGTCCAGGGTACGTATCTGCTCCAGCAGTATTACGCTGTCCCTATTCAGTCCCACGCTCTGGGCGGAGAGCTCGATGTGGGTGGGCAGCCGGGCCTTGCCTATCTGGCTGGTTATGGCCGCCGCTATCACTGTGGGGCTGTGTCGGTTGCCGGTATCGTTCTGGACTATCAGCACTGGGCGCATGCCCCCCTGTTCGCTGCCGACCACCGGGCTGAGGTCGGCATAATAAATATCTCCTCGTTTGACCATTACTTATTCACACTCCGCCTGAATAGTCGCCCATTACATAATATGTAGTGAACAGTAATTAGTCTCACCGGAAAGGGTAAAAAATATACACGGACAGAAGCCCGTGTATATTGTACTTATAAAAATCAGCGTCAGATTATAAAGCCGCCGTCCACGCCTATGACCTGCCCTGTGGTATATCCAGCCTCAGCAAGATAGAGCACGGTGCGGGCGATCTCCTCCGGTCTGCCCAGGCGGCCCAGAGGTATCTGCTCCCGGGAGAGCATATCCAGAGTCTCCTGTCCCAGCACCTGGACCATATCCGTGTCTATGACGCCGGGGGCAATGCAGTTGACCCTTATGCCGCTGGGGGCCAGCTCCGCCGCCAGAGAGCGGCTCAGGCCGATTATGGCGTGCTTGGTGGAGGCATAGGCGGACTCGCAGGAGGCGCCGTGCTGCCCCCAAATGGAGGACATGTTGATGATACATCCGGAGTGCTCGTGGAGCATATGGGGCAGCACCGCCTGAATGGTGTTGTAGCAGCCCCCCAGGTTCACGTCGAAAATGCGTTTCCAGGTCTCAGGCTTGATGTCCTGGAACTGCTGGGGTATGGCTATGCCGGCGTTGTTCACCAACAGGTCCACGGGACCGAAGTCCGCCTCTATGTGCCGAACCATCTCGTTTACGGCGGCGGCGTCCGCCACGTCGGCCTGATGGCAGATGGCCTTATGGCCTTCGCTCCGGAGCAGGGCGGCCAGCTTTTCAGCCAGGTCCATGCGCTCTATGCAGTTGATACACACCTTATATCCGGACCTGGCCAGGGCGGCGGCGCAGGCTGCGCCTATACCCCGGGAGGAACCGGTGACCAATGCAACATTCATATTTTACTCCGTAAATTTAGTTTCCCCTCAGGCCGGGAGCTTATCCAGGTTTTCCCCTATGAGCCGGCTGCTGTAGGCGGCCAGCTCCGTGGTGCTCATGGCCTTTACCTTCTCCGCCGGTATGACTTCCAGAATATCCAGGTAGACGTCGGTGGGACGGCGGAAGATGTTTTTTCTTATCTTTTCCGTGCCGCTGACGGAAGTGATCACCAGGGGCACATTGGCCTTCTGAGCTATTTTAAAGGAGCCGGCATGGAAGGGCAACAATTTCCCGTCCTTGCTTCTTGTCCCCTCCGGGTATATGCCGATGGAGCAGACGCCCCTTTTCAGATAGTCGACAGCGGTGAGTATGGTACCCAGGGCCTTACGGTCGTTTTCCCGGTCTATGGGCAGATATCCCGCTCCATAGCCCATGGCGCCGAAGATGGGTATCTTCATGTTGGAGGGTTTGGAGACGAAGGAGATGTTGAATTTACCCAGCTTTCTCACTATAACCGCCGGGTCGAACATGGAGCGGTGGTTGCACACCAGCAGGAAGCGCCCCGGTTCCGGCAGCTTTTCCAGGCCCCGGACATGGGTCCTCACCCAACCGTAGCCGGTGAGCAGATAGGCCACATACAGGCAGCCCACCCGGCACAGCAGATTCTGCCTGGCAATGGGCTTGCTGGGATTAATAAACCAGGTGGCCACCCATACCACGACGAAATAAAACAGGTTCAGGGCAAAAAAACAACCCGCAAACAGCAGGGCGGCTTTCCAGATAACAAATCCGCAGAAACGCACATAAATAAAGGCTGCTCCAAAAGCCAACAGCAGAAATGCCAGAATAAGCATGACTACACTCCTTAAACATAATCGGGTGATTAATATATTTTATCACCACATCTTCGTTTGCCAAGACTTATTTCGATTTTTTGATGGAAAGTTTACAAATCCCCTTGACGCCCTCACCGGCTTGTTGTAATCTGGCATGGAGGTGAGTTCCTTTGACAGAGGAAATAAGTTTAATGCGGCGGGAGGACGGCATGCCGCCGGAAGCCGACTTCTCCCTCGTCATCACCGAGGGGGCTATGGAATCCCTCATTCCCCGGGGCAGCCGGGTCTATGTCAGCGGGCGGGCCGAGCTCCGGGAGATGGACGCCGGACTGTTTCTCTATGACGGCCGGGTCATCTGCCGCCGCTGGTGTGAGGATTATAACGGTGCGCTGATACTCCTGGGCGCTGATGAAAGCCGCCGGGAAGACTGCATATATTTAAACCGGGAGCAGCGCAAACGCTGTCTCTGTCTTGGGAAGGTGCTTATATAAAATGTCAAGGACCGCAGGTGAAATCACCTGCGGTCCTTTGAGACTGTCGAAAAACTATAGCTTCAATGAAAAACAATAGAGCAGCGGGGGAGTGCGAGGGGGCAAGACCCGCCTCGTGTTTCAATAACCCGCCACAGAAAAGGCTTGATTTCTCAAGGCTTTTCGAGCGCAGCAGCATTTTGCCATGGGCAAAATGCTTGGCGGGAGAAGCGCAGTTAAAAAAGCCTGTAAGGGCTTTTTTGACAAGCTGCAAAGACCGCAGGTGAAATCACCTGCGGTCCTTTTAATTGACATGTACGGCTTACTTGTCCAGATAGCACTTGAGCAATTCCTGCAGCAGCTCATCCCGGTCTATGCGGCAGATGAGAGTGCGGGCATTGTTGTAGTTTGTGATATAAGTCGGATCCTCAGAAAGGATATAGCCAACTATCTGGTTGATGGGGTTATATCCCTTTACCATGAGGGAGTTATACACGGACGACAGTATTTCCCGCATCTCAGCCTTGCTGTCCAGGGCCGCAAATTTTCTAGTTCTTTCCTCCATGATGTTCCCCTCCTTTTTTCTCTATTGGTCTTATTATACCAGAATATAAAGTCAAGTAAAGTCGAATAGGCGGCGAAAATAATTAAGAAATCTTAAATTTTCGCCATAATGTCCCCTATTTCTTTCCGGCTCAGCGGATGACCGCACCGTAGTTCTTCTCCAGAGCGGAGAGCACGGCCTTTACCGTATCCCCGGCGTGCTCGTCGGTGAGGGTCTGATCGTCGGAACGCATGACCAGGGAGAAGGCCACGGACTTCTTTCCTTCGGCAATATGGTGGCCGGTGTACACGTCGAACACGGAGCAGTCCTTCAGGTACTCCCCGCCGTTTTCCATAATGCAGTCCAGCAGCCTGCCCACGGGAATATCGCTGTCGCAGACCACGGCAATGTCTCTGGTGACAGAGGGGAACTTGGGCAGGGGCACATACACCGGGGTGCCGCCTTGAAGCTCAAACATAGTCTCAAAGCTCAGCTCGGCGCAGTAGAGTTCCGCATCCACACCGTAGTTTTCCGCCACGGCGGGGTGTATCTGACCCAGCACTCCCACGCAGGTCTCCCCCACATATACCTTTGCACAGCGGCCGGGGTGGTAGGAGGGGTTCTCCTTCTCCGCCTCAAAGCGGAGCTTACCCACCTTCAGGTCCGCCAGCAGGGCTTCAACCCAGCCCTTGAGCTTGAAGAAATTCATCTCAGGGCCGTAGGCGCCAATGGAGACTATCTTGGGCTCGTCGGCCATGCCGTCCTCCCGCTTCAGATATATCTTGCCTATCTCATAGAGGGCGGCGGAACGGTTGCGGTAATTATAGTTGCGGCTGAGTATCTCCAGCATGGAAGGCAGCACGGTGGTGCGCATGATGGAGGTGTCCTCTCCCAGGGGGTTGAGGATGCGCAGACTATCCCTCAGGGGGGAGTCTGCAGGCATTCTTATCTTGTCGTAGTAGCTGGGGCTTATGAAGGAATAGGTGATTATCTCGTCCATGCCCAGGCTGCGGCAGGTCTGGCCTATCTGGCGCTCGCACTGCTGCACATGGGTGAAGCCGCCGCTGGTGGTATTGCCGCCGGCAAAGCAGGTGGGTATCTCATTGTAGCCATAGAAGCGGGCCACCTCTTCGGCGATATCGGAGTAGTGCTCCACGTCTCCCCTCCAGGAGGGCACATGGATGATATCCCCTTCCATAGTGAAGCCCAGATGGATGAGTATGCGCCGCATCTCCTCCTCGGCTATATCGGTGCCCAGCAAGGCATTTATTTTATCCGGTTCCAGCTTCAGGGTGGTCTCCTTCAGCTCCTTTGGCACCACGTCGATGATGCCTTCCACCACTTCGCCGGCCCCCAGCAGCTCGATGAGCTCGCAGGCCCGCTCAACGGCCTTATAGGTATTCTCCACATCCAGACCCTTCTCGTAGCGGGAGGAGGCGTCGGTGCGCATGCCCAGAGCGGTGGCGGTGCGGCGGATGGAAGCCCCGTTGAAGTTGGCGCTCTCGAAGAGGACCATGGCGGTGTCCCCTTCTATCTCGCTGTTGGCGCCGCCCATGACGCCGGCCACACCCACAGGCCGGTCTGTGTCACAGATGCAGAGCATAGAGGTGGAGAGCTTGCGCTCGTTGCCGTCCAGGGTCTGGATGGTCTCACCCTCCCTGGCCAGACGAACATGGATCTCCCCGTTCTTGACGCAGCTGAAGTCAAAGGCATGCATGGGCTGGCCGTACTCCAGCATGACATAGTTGGTTATGTCAACCACGTTGTTAATGGGACGCATACCGGCGTTGCGGATACGCTCCCGCATCCAGGCGGGAGAGGGGGCGATCTTCACGTTGCGCACCATGCGGGCAGTGTAGCGGGGGCAGAGCTCCGGCTCCTCAACCACTATCTTAACCATATCATTTATATTGCCCTGAGCGGTAGCCTTCACCACCGGCTCGTGGAGCTTCAGCTCCTTGCCGAAGGTTACTGCGGCCTCCCGGGCCAGGCCTATCATGCAAAGGCAGTCGGGCCGGTTTGGGGTTATCTCAAACTCCACCACATGGTCGTCCATGCCCAGCAGCACGGCCACATCGTCTCCCGGCTTGCAGTCCTCGTTGATTATGAAGATACCGTCGGTTATGCAGTGGGGGAACTCTCTCTGCTCGGCGTGGAGGTCGGCAAGGGTGCATACCTTGTCCTTGCCGGTATCGTAGGCCAGCAGGTCCCCCTGGTGGATGTTCTGGCAGCCGGTAACGGTCTCCACGCTGCCCTTGCCGGTGTCCAGGCTAAGCTTGTACTGGGAATAGCCCACAGTCTCCAGCTTTTCCACCCGGGCGGCAATGACCTTGCCGTAGATCTTGTCTCCTGCCTTGATGTCGGGGGAGATGGAGGGCTTGGCCGGGTCTATGGGGTGGTAGTCCCCCAGAATGGCGGCGGCCTCTATTACGGCGTAGGGGTAGTCATGGGTGGTGACGTTCAGCTCCTTGAGCGAGCAGAGCATACCGTTGGACT
The DNA here is from genome assembly GCA_944385705.1 of uncultured Oscillospiraceae bacterium. Classification (GTDB taxonomy): domain Bacteria; phylum Bacillota; class Clostridia; order Oscillospirales; family Oscillospiraceae; genus Limivicinus. The sequence goes on from CALWYF010000009.1 coordinate 22,176, forward strand.
CCACTCCCCGAAGCTTGCCCTTAGTTATCTTTACTCCGCCGGGAAGCAGAGAGTTATGGAGGGCGGCGGGCACCAGATCTCCCACATGGACGTTCCAGGCGCCGGTGCAGATCTGCACCGGCTCGCCGCTGCCGATATCAATCTGGCAAACCAGCATATGGTCGGAGTTGGGGTGCTTCTCCAGGGAGACTATGCGCCCCACTTTTACGTTGTTTATATTCTTGCTCAGATCCTCGGTGACTTCCACCTTGGAACCGGACACGGTCATGGCCTCAGCAAAGCTCCTGTCGCCGTACTCGCTGAGGCTGAGGTCCACGTATTCATTAAGCCATTTTCTAGAAAGTTTCATGTCTCTGTCCTCCTCAGAACTGCTCCAGGAATCTGATATCGTTTTCAAATATCAGGCGCAGGTCGGTTATCTTGTATTCGCCCATAGCCAGGCGCTCCAGGCCCATGCCGAAGGCCCAGCCGGAGTACACGTCCGGGTCGATGCCGCAGCCGGAGAGCACTTTGGGATGGATCATACCGGCGCCCAGCACCTCTATCCAGCCCTCGCCCTTGCAGGTGGGGCAGCCCTTGCCGCCGCACTTGTGGCACTGGATGTCCAGCTCACAGCTGGGCTCGGTAAAGGGGAAGTGATGGGGGCGGAAGCGGGTGACGGTGCCCTTGCCGTAAATCTTCTCCACCACCATGTTCAAAGTGGCCTTAAGGTCGGCCATGGTGATGCCCTTGTCTATGACCATGCCCTCTATCTGGTGGAACATGGGGGAATGGGTGGCGTCTACCTCGTCCTTCCGGTAGACCCGGCCGGGAGCTATCATACGGATGGGCAGGCTCTTGGTCTCCATGGCGTGGACCTGCATGGGCGAGGTCTGGGTACGCAGCAGCACCCGGCCGTCCTCGCTGAAATAGAAGGTGTCCGTCCAGTCACGGGAAGGGTGGCTCTCGTCTATATTCAGTTTGGTGAAGTTGTACTCCGCCAGCTCCACCTCCGGGCCGTCCACTATTTCAAAGCCCATGCCGATGAATATATCCTTTATCTGGTCCAGCACGTTATACATGGGGTGCTTGTGGCCCAGGTGGACCTGCTCGCCGGGCATAGTCACGTCCAGGGTCTCGTCCATCAGCTTCTTCTCCATCAGGGCGGAGGCAAGCTGAGTCCTGCGCTGCTCGATGGCATTTTCAATGTCGCTTCTCAGCTGGTTTGCCAGCTGGCCCATGGCGGGACGCTCTTCGGCGGAAAGGCTGCCCATCTGCCGGAGAATGGCGGTGAGTTTGCCCTTCTTGCCCAAATACTTGACTCTCAAGGCCTCCAGGCTATCTGCTCCGTCACATTCAAGGATAGCCTTGACGGCGGACTCCCTAAGCTGCTGCATCAGTTCTTTCATGTCTCAATCTCCTATAAAAAAATAAAGCCCCCGCCCCAAAAGGGACGAAAGCCAAAACTTCCGTGGTACCACCCACATTCGGCATGAAGCCGCACTCAAAGCGCTTAACGCGCGCTGCACGCCGGTGATTGGCCGGAGCTCCCGGGCGAACCAAGCGGCCCTGTCCCAGGGGGCTCACAGCCGCCGACCCCCATTCTCTGCCGGACAAATTACCCGCTATTTTCCCGTTCTCTGCAATAACTCGTTCATCTTAGCACACAGTCTCGATTTTTTCAATAGTTAATTTTGCTCTCAAGTCCCCGAAAAGCAGAATTTGACTAATTTGTGCCTTATGATTATAATGTCCCTGGACAAAGCATATAGTCAGGCATAAGATTTTTTTCGGAGGACGGATAAGCCATGAAAAAACTGTGCCTGCCCCTGCTTTTGATAATATGCCTGCTGCTCGCCGGCTGCGGCGGCCGGGAGTTTTCCGATGCCCATGAGGAGTTGTCCCAGCGCCTGGGTTCGGTGGAGGCTCTCAGCTTCACCGCCAATGTCCGGGCGGAGTATGAAAACAAGACCGCCCGCTTCACCCTTAGCTATAGTGAGGACAGTGAGGGCGGCAGCGTAACCGTGGTGGCTCCCCAGCTCATTGCCGGGGTCACCGCCCGGGTTAAGCCCGACGGCGCCAGTCTGGAATACGAGGGCATCAGCCTGGGCACCGGCGAGCTGGACGACTATGGGCTCTCCCCCATGTCTGCCCTGCCCATGCTGGTGCAGGCCCTGAAGACCGGGGCCCTGGACTCCGGCTGGACTGAGGGGGATTACACCGTTATGCAGATAGACAGCACCGACACCCTCAGCTGCACCGTGTGGTTTAATCCCGACACCATGACCCCCTGTCAGGCGGAGCTTATAAGCGACGGCCGGGTGAAGGTTTTTGTGGAGATAAGCGACTGGCACGAGGGGGAGAGTATCCCCGCTCCCACTCTTGAAGAACCCACGGGGGAAATAATGGAGTACTGATACAATGAACGATTTACAAAAGAGGACCTGGGCGGAGATAAGCCTGGGCAATATAAGGCACAACTATGAGGCCATCCGTGCCGCTTTGCCCCGGGGCTGCCGCTTTCTGGGCGTGGTGAAGGCTGACGCCTACGGCCACGGGTCTCTGAGGATTTCCCGACTTTTGCAGGAAGCCGGGGCCGACTATCTGGCAGTGTCCTGCCTGGACGAGGCTCTGGAGCTGAGGCAGGGAAGGATCACCGTGCCCATTCTGATTCTGGGCCACACCCCCCCGGAGTACACCGCACAGCTCATCAGTCTGGACATCACCCAGACTGTGACCTGCCTGGCCAAGGCCCTGGAATATTCCGCCGAGGCCTCCAGGCTGGGCCGGGAGCTTAAGATACATATAAAGCTGGACACCGGCATGTCCCGCCTGGGTTATCTCTGCGCCGGGGAGCATTTTGACGAAGGGGTGAAAAACGTCATCGATTCCTGCCGTCTCCCCGGTCTCATCCATGAAGGGATATACACCCACTTTGCCGTCTCCGACGAGGAGGACGAGGATAGCCGGGAATACACCCTCCGGCAGTTCAGGCTTTTCATGGATGTGATCTCCGCCATAGAGGAACGGGGAGATATTCATTTCTCCCTGCGCCACTGCGCCAACAGCGGTGCGGTGATTAATCACCCGGAGACCGCCCTGGACATGGTGCGCCCCGGCCTGCTCCTCTATGGCTACGGCGACGGGGGACGGCTGGGCCTGCGCCCCTGCATGCGCCTGGTTACCACCGTGAGCACCATCAAGTTCTACGAGCCGGGCACCTCCATAAGCTATGGCCGCCGCTATGTCACCGACCGGCGCACCCGTATGGGTGTGCTGGCCATTGGCTATGCCGACGGGCTCTTCCGGGCCGTGAGCAACAAGTGCGCCTTTGCCGCCGGCTCCGGCTTTGCCCCCCAGCGGGGTACCATATGCATGGACATGTGCATGGTGGATTTGACGGAGCTGCCGGAGGTGGATGTGGGCAGCCAGGTGGAACTTTTCGGAGAAAGGTGCAGCATCTATCAGCTTTCCCAGGCTGCGGGCACCATCCCCTATGAACTGCTGTGCTCCGTGTCCAAGCGAGTCCCAAGAGTGTATTTGGAGTGATATTGCCAAAAGTCAGAGCCCGGATTTTTGTCCGGGTTCTGCCTTTTTTCTCAGTTATCCAAAGTAAAGATGTCCTCCACGTGAAGCCCCAGGAGCCGGGCTATCTTCATGGCCAGTTCCAGACTGGGGTCGTACTTGTCGTTCTCAATGGCAATGATAGTCTGGCGGCTCACTCCCAGTTCCTTTGCCATATCCTCCTGGCGCAGTCCCGCCGCCTTGCGCAGCTGCTTCACCCTGTTTTTCATCAGCTCATCACCGCTATATAGGTGCCCACAGCCAGGATAAGGACACTTATAAACAGAGCGGCCAGAATGGTTTGCAGCAGCCGGTTGGGTTCATGGTATTCCTCATCCCCGGAAGTCATCTTCTGCTTTATGCCCATATAGGTAAAGGACTGCACACATACTCCCAGGCACATTATAAGAGTAGGCACAGGCTGATAGGGCGCCCCCTTAGCCAGGGTCTGCCAGCAGTTATACAGCACCCAGACTATCAGGGCTATGAGCATCGCCCTGAAGCCCCACTCCTCCGAGCGCAGCTGGATGTTCCTGTCCATCTCATCCATTCTCTTCATTTATGTTTCCCTCCTTGATTTTTAAAAATGTTAAGCGTTCTTTACATTTTTCATTATACAGCTTTTTCTCAAAATGTCAAGAACTCTTAACATTTTTATATATAAATATTCCGGCTCTGCTCAGACAGCGCAGAGCCGGAATATTTACACTGAGGAAAAATTGGGAAAGCCGTATTTTATTTTAAAATTTGGATATTCAGAAAATCTGCCCGGCCGCCTATTGTCTGTTCTGCAAGCTCTCCTGTTTAAGCCGTTCCTTTGCCTCTTCAACGCTTTCCCCATCCTTTGTGAGATAGCGCTCCACGAAACTGTCTTCCACCTTTTTGTATCCGTCCACCACGGTGTCTTCAATTTTTCCAAAAGCCGCGGTTACCTTCTCTGCAATTTTTTCATTTGCTTTTACAAGTTTGGATTTTGCCATTGTCAATCATCCCTCTTTATAGCGTTTTTAATGCCCGGCAGTTCTGTCGGTCAGCGGTCAATCCTTAATACCTTTGGTCAGGGGGATCAGGGAGAGCAGAACCACCACTCCTCCAAGCCCGATCACTATTCCCACAGCCAGCTTTCCCCACACCATGGTAAAGCACATTCCAAGGCCCAGGGCCAGGGCACCGGCAATTCCCACAACTACGGTGAGGATCGCCTTTCCGGATATGCGTATGGGTTCCTTATGCTCCATTTTACGCCATACTCCAACTGTCACCAGGCCCAGCAGGACGCCGGCACAGCCCAGAGCTACCCCCGGTCCGAAAGAGTTCCACTCCCTTATCAGCGCCATGCACATACCCAGGGCAAACAAAACTCCGCTGACTGTCCCCAGAAGCATGGCAATATAACTGCTTTTTTTCACATCAAGCACCTCCGTTTTTTGTATTAAAACAACTGTTGTTGTTTTAATCTGTACGTAGTATAATGCCGTTAAAGCAGCAAAACAATCATCAATTTCTCAACAAGTGTTGAGATAAAGGAGATTATTATGAATACGCCAAACAACCGGAGGAAAAAGAAATCCATAGAGACCATAGAGAAGGTATTCATAGACCTGCTTCAAACCCGGCAGCTCAATGAGATCAGCGTGTCGGATATCTGCAAGCTGGCCGGTCTGAACCGCACGACCTTCTACGCCAACTATACGGACATATTTGCCTTGGCCGACTCCATACGGGATAAGCTGGAGGGCAGTCTGGCTGAACTGTACAGAGAGGAGATTACAGAGGGATTCAACAGTCACGACTATTTAAAGCTGTTCCGGCATATTAAGGATAACCAGATTTTTTACAGGACCTATTTCAAACTGGGTTATGACGATAATTATAAAATTGTAAGCTACGACACCGAGCTGGCAAAGCAGCATTTTCAAAATCGCTTTATCAATTACCACATGGAGTTTTTCAAAAGCGGCCTGACAAAAATCATTAAGATGTGGTTGAACGGAGGCTGCCAGGAAAGCCCTGAGGAAATGTTCGAGATAATCAGAAGCGAGTACAGGGGACGGGAAGCCTTCTTTTCCGGCAGCATGGAATAGCTGGGGAGCCAATTAAATCCGTCGTAAAAAATGTAAAGGAACCTTGACAACGCCGCTGTCATATGCTACACTGCATATGTAAAGGAAACTTGTCAGAAGTTTTGAAAGGGGCACAAGTATGGAAAACCGTGTGGAGGAACTGCGCAAATCCCTGGGCTTGAATCAGGAGGAATTTGCCAAAGCCATCAGGGTCTCCCGCCAGACCGTCAGCTCCATTGAGAACGGAAAATACAACCCCTCTCTGGAGCTGGCCTTTACCATAGCCGACTATTTCAAACTGAGCATTGAAGAAATTTTCATCCATGAGAGGAGAGAGTCATGAAAAAAACTCAGCTTATCAGCGGCATAATCTATACTCTTCTTGGCCTTGCCCTGCTGCTTACAGCCATTTTTACCAACACCGAAATCGGCATGCTCTACGGCCTCGGCGGCGCTCTGACAGGCCCGGGGCTGGTCATGATGGGGAAATATTTTTATTGGAGCCGTCCACAAAACCGGCAGCGCTATGAGGAGCGTCTGGACAACGAGCGGATAGAAATGAACGACGAACTGAAGCAAAAGCTCCGTGACCGCTCCGGCCGCTATGCCTATGTGCTGGGTATGGTGACGGTGAGCCTGTCCATTTTTGTTATCGGCATACTGGAAGACCTCGGCCTCATTGGGGACAGCCGCCCAATGATTTTGTATCTGGCAGCTTACCTGATATTCCAGGTCATTGCCGGGATAGCGATCTTCAACAGGCTTTTGAAGAAGTATTGAGTCAGAGCCTGCACAGATTAAACTAAATGCCGGTCATACAGACCATAACAATAAACAGCGGCCTCAGTGGGCCGCTGTTTATTGTTATGTATACCTTATTATGTCAATCGTTTAGCAGGCCCAGGAAGCAGTCCTGGCTGGCTATCTCCCCATAGAGTATGGCTCCCGGCTCGCCAAAGTCGTAGACCTTGATGACATCCTTCAGGCTCTCCTCCCCTCCCAGCTCCAGGAATCGGTCGGGGAAGGAATCGAACAGGGCCTCATTGAAGGTGCAGCCCTCCTCCCCCTGGTACACGGCGGCGTAGTATATCCCGCTCTCCACCAGGTCCTGGAAGAAGTGGCTGCCGTAGCTCAGCTCAGGCCTCAGGCCGTGGGAGCTGTATGCCAGCTCGCACATGCACTGGAATTTGCTTATCTCCGCGAAGCTCACCGGCACACCCAGGCTGGGGGTGGTGGTGCCCCAGCGTCCCGGCCCCAGGAGCACTGCGTTCTTGTCTTTCAGCTTGGCGTTCAGCTTACCCACGGCCCTGGCCACGGAGTATTTCATCCCCTCCGGCAGCTCCAGGTATGGTTCCACTTTTACCAGGACCCCGTAGCGCACCGGGACGCAGATATTTCCGCCCATGAAGTTGCCCTTTATTCTGAAGAGGAAGTCCTTCACCTTGGGCATGACCCCCGCCTGCCCCAGGCCGTGGGTCTGGAGGGGACGGCACTGGAGCAGGTTCACCCGGTAATCCCCCTCCCTGTTGAAATTACAAGCGTATTCCACGTCCACCGGGTAGGAGTACTTTTCCTGGAGCATGGCCATTATCCGGGTCATGGTCTGGGTGAAGTCGGTGCCTCTCAGCATACGCCGGAAGTTTATTATAAAGGGTGCGGGTTCATCGTAGATACCCAGCTCCCGATAGCGGGCAATGGTGGCCATATCCGGCTCCATGAACAGGGAGGTGTCGGTGCCCATATCTTTCCGGTCCAGCTCCTCCAGTTTCCGGTTTGTAAAGGTGTTATAGCGCAGGTCTATCACATCCACATTGTGCTGGGAATACTTGTACTCGTCCCCGTAGTTCACCATGGGTGGGGCCAGAGGCTCGTCCAGATTAATGAGCCGGGCATAGTCCTCTGCCTCCCGGTCCACAGCCCTGGTACCCATGCCGAAGACCAGGCGCAGCATGCCCTTGTTGCCCTTGGCGGCGGAAAGGCTGTTCACGTACAGGTTCTGGGAGTGTCCCACTCCCGCCACATGGGGATAGTAGTAGCGGCCATGGCGGTCGCCGCAGACCCGCATCACCAGCAGGGCCATCTGCTCGTCCCTGTCCAGGAGGTTTCGCTCTATGCGGTATTTATAGGCCTCCTCGCTGACGGTGCTGGCGTATACCTGGCGCACCGCCGCCTCAAACTGGCGGTAGCGCTGGTCCAGGGTCCCCTGGTTTGGACAGAAGACGCTGTCGTATTTCCCGGCAAAGGCGTTGCCAAAGCCGTCCTCCAGCAGGGAGCTGGAGCGGACGATGATGGGCGACTGGCCGAAGTACTCCAGCATGGAGAGGAACTGTTCCTTTATGGAGGGCATGAAGCTGCCGTTTAAAAGCAGCTGCTTCAGCTCCGGGGACAGGCGGAGATAGTCCTCCGGCTTCAGCATCTGGGTGCGCAGCTCCCAGATGCCGCTCTGCACCGCATAGGTATAGAACACGTCCGCCCCGATGAAGTAGGAGTCATGGGGCTCGATGCGTTTTTTGTAAAGCTCCGGGTCCGTGTCCCGGAGGACGTTTCTGGCCAGAAGCATGCCCACCGCCTTGCCGCCGATGCAGCCGGTGCCGATGACTCGCTTCTTGATATCCATCAGGTCCTGCATGGAGAAATATTTCCGGCACAGGGCCAGGCGTTTTGGCTCGTTGCCCAGCAGGCAGCGGAGTATATTCTCCTTGATTGCCCGGCCTTCATCATCCACAGGCTCCTCTCCGCCGTTTTTCACCGAGTCAAACATGCTGTCCCAGCAGTCCCGGCGCTCCCCGGTCTGAGTAAAGATGTCAAATATGGCATAGAGCTCGGCGCTGGAGGTAAGAGTGCGGCAATGGCTGCCCTCCAGCTTTATGGGATAGTACATGTCCTCCGTCTGCCGTCCGGCCACCTTCACCGGGTGGATGTAGGTGTTGCCGTCAATATTGCGTATATTTATCAGCACCGGAGTTGTAGCACGGATGCGGGAGACGGTGTCGTATATATGCCGCTCATATTTGATACAGGTGTAGGCTATGGAGTTGCGGCTGTGGCTGAAAGCGCTGGTGAGGCAGAAGAAGTTGCACACCATGTGGTCGGAAAACCAGAAATGCTGGAGGCAGGAGAGGCAGTCGGTTATGAATATGCTGTCCTCCGGCTCGGCGCTGACTATACGGTGTATCTGCACGGAGAAGGTCTCAAAACCCACCGCCGGGTCCAGCACATACTTTTTCACATTGGCCCCCCGCTTTATCAGGGCCTCGTCGTCCACCACCTCGGCGTGGTCGGCAAAGCGCAGGTACACTATGCGCTGCTGAGTTCTGGCCACGCTGGCCACCAGCTGACTCACCACAAACACATAGTCCCCCATGTTCTCTATCTGCCAGGTAACCGTATCTCCCCAGCGGAGATAATCCAGGGTCTTGTCCAGGCCCTCAATGCCGGTACTTATATACTTGGCTTTTTCCATCGGCTTCCTCCTTCTGCTGACATATTCTCTCCGTAACGGGCCCCCTCGGGGTCCTTACTTTTATAGGAAAATTATAACCGAGCAGGCGGGGCTATGGCAATAAGAAAGGCTTGGGAAAAGGCAAAAAATTTCCCCGCAGCCTCAGCTGCGGGGAAATCAAATTACAGTGCTTTACTTTTTATGGACGATATTGTTCTTGTCCTTGTATATGCTGTCGGGAGGGATGACGCCCCGGACGCAGGAAGTGGGGTAGATGTTGGAATGGCGGCCCACCACGGTGCCGGGATTGAGGACGCTGTTGCAGCCCACCTCAACAAAGTCGCCCAGCATGGCGCCGAACTTCTTGCGGCCTGTCTCTATGGCTCCGGCGGGGTCCTTCACCACTACCAGGGTCTTGTCGCTCTTCACGTTGCTGGTAATGGAGCCTGCGCCCATGTGGGCCTTATAGCCCAGCACGGAGTCGCCCACATAGTTATAGTGAGGAGTCTGTACATTGTCAAAGAGCACCACGTTTTTGAGCTCTACGGAGTTGCCCACCACGGCGTTCTTGCCCACGATGGCGCTGCCCCGGATAAAGGCGCAGTGGCGTATCTCGGCCCCGTGGTCAATGATGCAGGGGGAGCCCAGATAGGCGGAGGGGAAGACCTTGGCGTCCTTGGCCACCCACACGCCCTCGCTGGGATTGTCGTACTCCTCAGGGCTGAGGGTGGGGCCCAGCTTCAAAATGAAGGCCTTTATATCGTCCAGCACCTCCCAGGGGTAGGTCTTGCCCTGAAAGAGCTCCTTTGCGATGGTCTTATCCAGGTCAAAAAGTTCTTTTATCTCCGTCATCATTTCACCTTTATCAGCTTTCCCGCCGCGGCCATGGCGGCGATTATTTCATCCACCTTTTCCTCACAGAGCTCATCACTGGTGGCCTCCACCATAACCCGGAGCAGGGGCTCGGTGCCGCTCTTTCTCAGCACCACCCGGCCGTCGTCCCCCAGGTCGGCCTCCACCTTCTTCACTGCGGCCTTAACCTCGTCGCAGTTCAAAGTCTCATCCTTATCGGTGACCACAACGTTTTTCAGCTTCTGGGGATACATGGTCATGCCGGCGGCCAGCACGGAGAGAGGCTCCTTGGTCTCAGTGATACACTCCATCACCTTTATGGCGGTCAGCAGACCGTCGCCGGTGTTGGCATGGCGGCCGAAAATGATGTGGCCGGACTGCTCGCCGCCGATGATGTGGCCGTTCTGGCGCATATTCTCCGCCACGTACTTGTCGCCTACGGCGGTCTTTTCGTATCCAATGCCCAGACTGTCCAGAGCCTTGTACAGGCCCATATTGGACATGATGGTGGTGACTACCTTGGAATCGCCCAGGATGCCCTTGTCCTGCATGTATTTTGCGCAGACGTACATGATATGGTCGCCGTTTACCACATTGCCCTTCTCGTCCACGGCCAGGCAGCGGTCGGCGTCTCCGTCAAAGGCGAAGCCCACATCCAGGCCGTTATCCAGCACGAACTTTTGCAGCTGGCCGATATGGGTGGAGCCGCAGTCCACGTTGATATTCAGTCCGTCGGGCCGGTTGGAAATCACATGGGTGTCGGCCCCCAGGGCGTCGAAGACGCTCTTGGCCATCTGCCAGGTGCTGCCGTTGGCGCAGTCCAGGCCGATCTTGAAGTTCTTGTAGGAACGGGTTGCCAGAGAAATAAGGTAGCCTATGTAGCGGTTTCGCCCGGCGGCATAGTCCACGGTGCGGCCTATGGCATCCCGCTGAGCGTAGGGCAGCTTCTCATCGGAGTCCAGATAAGCCTCGATACCGTCCAGCAGATTTTCCTCCATCTTCTCCCCGTCGCCGTTAATGAGCTTGATGCCGTTGTCGTGGTAGGGGTTGTGGCTGGCGGAGATCATGATGCCGCAGTCAAAGTCATCGGCTCTGGCAATATAGGACACGCTGGGGGTGCTGGTGACATGGAGCAGGTAGGCGTCTGCCCCGGAGGCGGTGAGCCCGGCGCACAGCGCCGACTCGAACATGTAACTGGAGCGGCGGGTGTCCTTGCCTATGACCACCTTTGCCTTATGATCTTTGCTGTAATACCAGCCCAGATAGCGCCCTATCTTAAAGGCGTGGTCCACAGTGAGGTCTGCATTGGCTTCTCCTCTGAAGCCGTCGGTTCCGAAATATTTACCCAAAAAAATTCCCTCCCGTTAAAGTTTAGCTGCCGCCGCCGGGTCAACAAAGGCGGTGACCTCCAGGGGTATTTGCAGGAAAGCAGCGGGTATATAGCTGTCCGTCCTGCCATATATCATCTTAAAAACCGCATCGGCCTTCTCCTGGCCGGCTGCCAGCAGAAGGATATTGCGGGATGAAACGATGGTCTTGATGCCCATTGTAAGGGCGTATTCAGTCAGCTGCCTCTCCCCGCCCTGATACTGGCGGTGGGTAGCGTCCGTCAGCTTCTGAACATGGGTATGGCTGTCAAAGGGGGTAGCCGGCTCATTGTAGCCTATGTGGCCGTTGATACCGATTCCCAAAATACAAAGGTCAATTCCGCCGGCAGCTTCTACTAGCTTATCATAATTCTCCGGCTCGCTCTCCTTCGGCAGGAAGAAATTCTCCCCGGGCAAATCAATGTTGCCAACAAGCTGTCTCTCCAATATACTGCGGCAGCTGTTTTCTCCCTCCGCCCCAACATATTCGGTAACGGCAAAGATTTTGGCATTTTTAAAACTCAGCTCACCGGAGCGGCACATATCGCTCAACAGAGCGTACAGGCCCTCAGTAGTGCGCCCCGCAGTCAGAGCAAGAACCGCATCCGGCTTCTCCTTCAGTAACTGCTGCACTTCTTCGGCGCAGCTTTTTTCCAGTTCCGGCAGCTCTTTTATCACAGTTTTCATTATATCACCCGCTATTTACAGATTTTATTGGACATACTATAACTATGGCTATAATAATCATACGCACTATAATAGTATATTTTTCTCTGCTGATAACCATGCGCCTTCTGGGCAAGCGGCAGCTGGGGGAAATGGAGCTGTCGGAGTTTGTACTGGCGGCCCTGATTGCGGATCTGGCCTCCCTGCCCTTGCAGGATCTGGGCATACCCATGATAAACGGGCTGGTACCAATTATGGTCCTCTTCTGCTGTGAGCTTCTGATTGCCGGAGTCTGCATGAAAAACATCCGGCTCAGGGCCTTTTTCTCCGGCAAACCCAGTCTGCTCATCGTCCGGGGAAAAATCTGTCAGGGGGAGATGCACCGCAACCGCTTCACTCCCGATGAGCTGATGCAGGAGCTGCGAAACCAGGGAATACTGGACATCAGCTCCGTGGAATATGCGGTGCTGGAGACGGACGGAAAGCTTAACGTAGTGCCCTTTGCAGCCCAGCGCCCGGCCACGGCGGAGCAGCTTGGAATAAACGTCCCCGACGAGTCCTATCCCTTCATCGTCATCAACAACGGCAGAGTGCTCCAAGGAAATCTTAAGCATCTGGGGCTGGATATGAACTGGCTGAATAAGCAGCTGAGTCAGAATGGGCTCAGCTCCCCAGACCAAGTCTTTCTCATGACTGCCGACAAGATGGGCCGGATATATCTGGCGGAAAGAGAGGTCAAAAAATGAGCCGTGAAATGCTGGCCTCCCTGCTCATCCTGCTGCTGATTGCAGGGGCCTGGTGGAACATAGGCGCTGTGGACCGGCTGTCGGAGGATATGCTCTCCGCTCTGGAGGAGTCCCGGCAGGCGGCTGAGGCAGGAGATGACTCCCAGGCCCTGGAGGCACTGGACACCGCCCTGGAGCGCTGGCTTCAGGCCGACAGCTACACTCACATCTTCATCCGCCATTCGGAGATAGACTCCACCGCCGACGCTTTTTATGAACTGAGAGAGCTGCTGCTCTCCGGAGACCTGGAAGGCTGCGACGCAGCCTACGGTAAGCTCCGCTACCACATCATAAGCATACAGGAGATGGAGCATCCGGGTCTGGGCAGCATACTTTGAGAAGAATTATTTGTCCTGCAGGAGCTTGGACAGTTCCTCCATGAAGGTGTTGATATCTTTGAAGCTGCGGTATACCGAGGCAAAGCGCACATAGGCCACCTCGTCTATCTCCTTGAGGCGGGCCATGACCATCTCGCCTATATCTACGGTGCTTATCTCCCGCTCGAGATTGCTCTGGAGCTCCTGCTCTATATCGTCGGCTATGGTCTCCAGCTGGGCCAGGGTGACGGGCCGCTTTTCACAGGCCCGGACCATGCCGTTTATCAGCTTCACCTTGTCAAAGGTCTGGCGGCTGCCGTCCCTTTTCACTACCACCAGGGGCAGCCGCTCTATTATCTCATAGGTTGTAAAGCGCTTCTGACAGGCCAGACACTCCCGACGGCGGCGAATGGTGGCTCCCTCCTCTGCGGGTCTGGAGTCGATTACCCTGCTTTCGGAATATCCGCAAAAGGGACATTTCATATATCCTATCTCTCCCTAAAATAACATTATGTAGACTCAACGGATGTATTGTATCACAGTATAGCCCTCAACGCCATACAAAATATTGCCAATTCTCCCATTAAATATTGATATTTTTCCCATAATTAGAAAAATCTTTCGCAATATTGGCTGTAAGCCCGCCTGACCCAGGCAGCCCCTGCCCTCTCTATTTCTATTTTTCCCGTGCCGCCGATATAAAAAATCCCCGGACCAGAGTCCGGGGAATTTTTATAGTTTACATAATTTTATATTTCTGCATTTGCAAAACCGCAGGCTGTCTCCATTATACGTATGAGCACTCTTATGCCCTGGATATAACTGCGCTGGGAGATGCGCTCGTTGGTGCCGTGGACCAAACCGGCGGTCTCGGCAGCCTCGCTGAGGAAGGGAGCGCAGCGCAGACAGGCGGAGCATATATTCTCATACTGCCGGGCGTCGGTGGCTCCGGCGCTGATGGAGGGGATGAACACCACATCATTATAATAGTAGTTCATGGCCTCCAAAAGTTTTTCGTAGCCGTAGCCCGAGGCGGCGGAGAGGCGGGAGGGGTCGTTGGCCTGGTCAAATTTTGCTTTTACAGGCATGCCCTCCAAAGCGGCAAAACAGCGCCGCTTCAATTCTTCTGCGCTGTCGCCGGGAATAAGGCGGAAATTTATGTTGGCGCTGATATCCTGGGGAAGTACGTTGCAGGCGGGGCTGCCTCCGGATATCATGGTTGGGGCAATGGTGGTAGCAGTAAGGGGGAAGAGCTCCCGTACCGAGGCGCAGTAATCCATGATTGCCTGGGCATTTCCGGGTATATCCTGGACCAGACTCTTCAGCGGCTCCTCCGTCACATAGGGAGCTATGGCCTCCAGGCACTGCTCCAATGCTTTTGGCATTTCAGCTTCCTGGCCGCTGTCGCAAACGGCGCTTATGGCTCTGGCCATGTGCTCCAGAGAACTGCCGCCGAAGGGATTGCTGGAATGGCCTCCCTTACCCTTGGCAACAAGCCTCAGGTCTGCATAGCCCTTTTCCGCCAGGTGTATCTGGCAGACATTGACCCCGGGAGCGCAGTAGACCGCGCCGGACTCTATGCTGCCGCCGCCCTCGTCCAGCAGGAACTCCAGCTGAACTCCCCGGCTCTCCAGAAGCTTTGCCATGGCCAGGGCTCCGGTGTTGAAGGTCTCCTCATCCTCGCCGAAGGCCAGGTACACGTCCCGCTCAGGGCGGCAGCCCCGGCTCAGAAGATATTCCGCAGCCTCCAGCACGCCGAAGACCTGGCACTTGATGTCCAGTGCTCCCCGGCCCCAGATATAGCCCTGGGCTATCTCTCCGGAAAAAGGAGGATAAGTCCAGTCCTTCTCGGTGCCGGCTTCCACGCCCACCACATCCATGTGGGACATAAACAGTACCGGCTTCAGATTTTTATCCCTGCCCTCTATATGTATGAGCAGACTGCGGCCCACAGTCTCGGTGACGGCCGCGGCAGAGACTGCCGGGTAAGAGTCGCGAATCAGCTGCCTGAGCTTTGCGAACTCTTCGTCGCAGCCCTCAGTCCCGTTTACCGTGCGGCAGGCAATGGCGGCGGAGAGGTGCCTGAAGGCCCCTTCCCCGTCCAGCTGAGGATAGTCCTCCTCATTCCTGTAAAATCTCTTATAGTCGGTCATTTATCCTCCAGATAGCGGCTGAGGAATTCTCTGGTACGGGCCTCCTTGGGATTGCCGAAGACCTCCTTGGGACTGCCCTGCTCCAGAATGACGCCGTTATCCATAAATACCACCCGGTCGCTTACCTCCCGGGCAAAGGCCATCTCATGGGTGACCACTATCATGGTCATGCCCTGAGCGGCCAGCTTTTTCATAACGTCCAGCACCTCGCCGACAATCTCCGGGTCCAGAGCGCTGGTGGGCTCGTCAAAGAGCATTATCTCCGGCTCCATGCACAGAGCTCTGGCAATTGCCACACGCTGCTTCTGCCCGCCTGAGAGCTTGCGGCTGTCGGCATTTATAAAGTCCCCCAGGCCCACGCCCTTGAGGTGCTTTATGGCCGTCTCCTCCGCCTGCTGGCGCTTTATCTTCTTCACGGTCATGGGGGCCATGGTGCAGTTGTCCAGCACGTTCTTGTTGTTAAAGAGGTTGAAGCCCTGGAACACCATGCCTATGCGCTGTCTGAGGGCGTTGAGATTCGTGTTCAGGTCCATCAGGTCCTTACCGTCAAACCAGATATGGCCGGAGTCGGCATATTCCAGCAGGTTTATGCAGCGAAGCAGGGTGCTCTTGCCGGAGCCGGAGGCGCCGATGATACAAACCACTTCTCCCGGCATGACCTCCAGGTCTATGCCCTTGAGGACCTTCAGACTGCCGAAGGATTTTTCCAGCTTTTCAATTTTAATTATTGGTTCCATAGTCTTCACCTCAATTGGAGCTGGGCAATTCTTTCACGTTGGTGTCCAGCTTCCGGGAAATTGCCTTCATCAGCAGGGATGAGAAATAGGTCATTATGAGATAGAACACTGCGGCAATGCAGTAGGTCTCAAGAGCCTTGAAGTAAATGCCGCTGACGGAGGTAGTGGCATACATCAGATCCATGCAGCCTATGACCGACAGAACCGAAGAGTCCTTGATGTTTATAATGAACTCATTGCCTATGGCGGGGATGCTGTTCTTCACCGCCTGGGGAAAGACTACCTTTATCATAGTCTGCCAGTTGGTCATGCCCAGGCTCCTGGCGGCCTCGGTCTGGCCGTGGTCTATGGATTCTATGCCGCCTCTCAGCACCTCAGCCAGATAGGCGGTGGAGTTGAGGGACACAGTGATCAGGCCGGAGATGAAGAAGCTCCACACCTGGTTTATCTCCGTAACGCTCATGCCGGTGCCCTTAAATATGCCAAAGCCCGCATAGTAGAAGATAAGGGCCTGGACCATCATGGGAGTTCCGCGAATTATAGTAATGTAGATACTGGCAAAGCTGCGGCCTATGTATTTCAGGAAACGCACCAGATCGTTATCCTGGCGGTCCGGCTTCTGTATGCGCAGCGTCACCATGAACAGGGCCAGCACGAAAGCGATGAGAGTACCCAGCAGGGCGATGCGTACCGTGGTCCATATGCCCATTCTGAAGAAAGTAGCACCGTTATGGAGCAGGTAGAACATGGAAGGCACGAAGCCGTCGGGCATACTGTCGGCGCTGCTGCTGCTGTTTGCCATGGCGGCAAAGCTCATAAGAGGCCGGTCGATAAACAGCAGCAGCACTGCAACGCAGAGCAAATAGGAGAAATACCGTGAGACCTTCAGCATGGCCGGGCTTTTGAAGGCCGTGGCGGAAAAGCTTTTCCAGCGACTCAGCTTTACCGCCAGGGCCGCCAGGGCCATAAGGATAAACAGTCCGCAGATACCGGCAAGGATGTAGATAGCCGGGGAGCTGCCCATAAAGCTCAGCTGCGATGGCTGCATCGACGCCATTTTAATTCCCAGAGCGCCGAGTACAGCGCCGGTAAGATATACATAAGGGTGATCCCTCTTTATAAAGTTTACCAGTTTTTTCATGATGAGCCTCCACGGGTCAAGCTATTTTTTCCGCACCCCCGGTGCGGGGAAATTTAAAATCAGTTGGGCTGGTTCTCCACCGCCCAGTTCCAGAGCTCAGTGAGATCGTCCTCAGTGTACAGGGCCAGAGCCTCATTCACCTGAGCCAGAAGCTCATCGTCGCTCTTCCTCAGGCCCACGCAGGAGCCGTTGAATCCCAGGTCAAAGCCGTCGCCCTCTGCAAACTCGATAACATTGTAATCCGGGTTCAGCTCCAGGTAGCCGGGGGCGTTCTCCAGGTTGATTACTATGGCATCGCAGGTACCCTGGTCAAGACGGGAGATCATGTTGGGGACGCTGTCCACAGGGGGCAGGTGATTGACTCCGTCCATCTGATCGATAACGGTATCCAGCATGGTGTCCTTCTGGCCCAGTATGCTGGCGCCGGAGAAGTCGTGGATGGTGGTGCCGCCGGCATAGGGGGAATCAGGCAGAGTCATAAGCCCGTAGACAGTGGTGTGGTAGGGATCGGAGAAATTAATGGACTGGCGGCGCTCCTCGGTGTCGGCCATGCCGGCGATGATGGCGTCGATCTGGCCCTGGTTGAGAGCCTCGATAAGTCCGGTCCAGGCCAGCTTCACGATGACCAGCTCACGGTCCAGAGACTCGGCGATGTGCTTTGCTATCTGCACGTCGTAGCCTTCGGCGTAGGCGCCGGGCACGTTCTCAATGGGGTAGTTGGTGTCGCTGGCGGTGTCTTCCTGCCAGTTGCTGGGGGCGTAGGCACACTCCATGCCCACACGGAACTGGAGCACTTCGCCGCTGTCGGCGGTTTCTTCGGCAGCTGCGGTCTCAGCCGCATCCTCAGCGGCGGGAGCCTCAGTGGCTTCGGTCTGGCTGCTGCCGCAGGCGGCCAGGGAGAATATCATAAGGGCCGCAAGCAAAAGGCTCATCAATCTTCTTGTCATTTTCATTTCCGTCCTTTCAGTCATAATGGGGTGTAATTGGATATACAAAAAGCCATGGATGCGGCACCGCAGCCATGGCTTAATGACGAGATCATTGCCCCCGGAATGTGTTCCGGGAACATACAGCCAATGATAGCGCTCCACAATTCAGTGACAGTCCGCAGGATATTCTCCGGCGGCCCAGCAGAAAAGGCTCAGAATCCTTTTCAACTTCGGCGGCGACCCCTTTCGCCCCATCAGGAGTTCTGACTCCCTTCAGGATGCAGGCTAATGATGATAACCGCGCCTCTACCATTGTCCCAAAGCCTTTCGGCTCCGGGCAATCTTATTTATTTGTTGGGCTGAGACTATCGCACTTTTCACATCTTGTCAATACCCAAATTTAGCTTTCTTCCAAACGCACAAAAAAATTTAGGTTTAAGCATTCATTTTCGTTGTTTTCATCCAACTGCATCCAGATCTTTCAGTTTATTTTTTTATACACTTTTAATGCCAAATATGGTATCATGATTCTTGCAACTGAGAAAACAATCCAAGCATGGAGGCTGGAAAATGCAGAACTTTATCAAACGCCTCTCCTCGTCTCAGATAATAATACTGGGTTTTGCCGGGGTAATCCTTTTGGGCAGTCTGCTGCTTATGCTCCCCTTGTCCACGGCGGACGGTCGGGGCGCCCCCTTTGCCGACGCTCTGTTCACCGCCACCTCCGCCGTGTGCGTCACCGGCCTGGTGGTCCATGACACCGCCACATACTGGTCGGTCTTCGGCCAAACAGTCATTATCCTTCTCATCCAGACCGGCGGCATGGGCGTTGTCACAGTGGCTTTGGCCTTGTATTCAATATCCGGTAAACGCATCAGCCTCAAGCAGCGCAGCACCATGCAGGAGTCCATCTCCGCCCACAAGCTGGATGGCATTGTTGGCATGACGGGCTTTATAATCCGCATGTGCCTTATCTTTGAACTTGCCGGGGCCGCTCTCCTCTGTCCTGTATTTATCCCGCAGCTGGGGCTGCTCCGGGGCATAGGCTACAGCCTGTTTCATTCCATATCCGCCTTCTGCAATGCAGGCTTTGACCTTATGGGCATTAACGGGGAATACTCCTCCGTAACCGCCTATGTGGCAAATCCTTTGCTTAATCTCGTCATCATGGCCCTCATCATTACCGGCGGCATAGGCTTTCTCACTTGGGACGACATCAGAACCAACAAGCTCCGCTTCCGGCGCTATCAGCTTCAGAGCAAGGTGGCCATCACCGTTTCCCTGCTGCTCATCTTCATCCCGGCAATATATTTCTTTTTCTTCGAGCTGGGGGATATGGCCCTCCCCTCCCGGTTTTGGGCTTCCCTGTTCCAGTCGGTAACCACCAGGACCGCAGGCTTCAACACCGTAGACCTGACCCTCTTCAGCGAATGCGGCGTTTTCATCATGATAATGCTGATGCTGGTGGGCGGCTCCCCCGGCTCCACCGCCGGCGGCATGAAAACCACCACCCTGGCGGTGATCCTGGCCAACGCCGTCTGCGTCTTCCGCCACAGAGACAGCGCCCGCTTCTTCGGCCGTCGTGTTTCCGAAGATACGGTGCGCAGCGCCGCCACGATTCTGGCCATGTACCTGGTCCTCTTTGTTGCGGGGGCCCTGATAATCAGCCGTGTTGAAAACCTCCCCCTTGTCAGCTGTCTTTTTGAGACTGCCTCCGCCATAGGCACCGTAGGCCTCACCCTGGGCCTCACCCCGGAGTTGGGGCAGCTGTCCCGGGCCATACTCATCTTCCTCATGTATATGGGCCGGGTAGGCGGGCTGACGCTGATCTTTGCCGCCACCGCTCCCAGCCAGGGCGTCTCCGCCCGCTATCCCCAGGGCAAGCTCACCGTGGGATAAACCCAAATACAAAAACAGCCGCTTGCTGCGGCAGAACGGAGATAAACATGAAATCTGTTTTGATAATCGGCCTGGGCCGCTTCGGCAGCCACATCGCCAGAAAACTCAACGCCATGGGCCACGAGGTCATGGCCGTGGACAGCAACGAGGATAGGATAAACAGCGTCCTTTCCTACACCACCAGCGCCCAGATAGGCGACAGCACCAACCGGGCTTTTCTGGAGAGCCTGGGGGTAGACAGCTTCGACTCCTGCATCGTGGCCATAGGCGACAACTTCCAGAACTCTCTGGAGACCGCCTATCTGCTCAAAGACCTGGGGGCAAAGCACGTGGTCGCCCGGGCCTCCAGCGGTGTACAGGAGAAGTTCCTCCTGCGCAACGGCGCCGACCAGGTGGTATACCCGGAAAAGCAGCTGGCGGCGTGGATAGCCATCCGCTGCACCAGCGAGCACATTCTCGACTACATAGAGCTGGAGGGCGACTACTCCATCTATGAGCTGTCCATTCCGGGCAACTGGCTGGGCAAAACCGTAGGTCAGCTGGACATACGCAAGAAGCACGGCATAAACATTTTGGGGATAAGGAAGGAAGGGCGTCTGGATCTGAACGTGACCCCCGACTCCCTCCTCAGTCAGGGCTCCTCAATTCTGGTACTGGGCCCCGACGCCGCCTTGCAGAAGGTCTTCAGAATATAACAGCAAAAGCGCAGGGAAGCTCCCTGCGCTTTTCTTTTGCCTATATTCATTTCTCCGTTATTTCAGCTTTATGATGTCGGCATTCACCGGGCCGATGCTGCCGCAGTAGCTGCCGCAGAGAGCCTCCTGACAGTCGGCCACATAGCTGTAGGCCTGCTGCCCCCGATTTATCACCACAAGGTAAGCGCCGTTTTCCGCCTTCTCGCCGAAGGCATCCACCCCGTCGTTAATATAGCGCAGTATAAGCAGCACGTCCTTGTTCGCCGCCATAAAGCTGGCCTGGCCGGTGGACAGGATGGGGCTGCTGTTTCTCAGCTGGGCCAGAGCCGAATAATAGTCGTGGATGGCCTCGTCTCCCTCCCGGAAGGGCAGGCGGTTAAAGGGGTCGTTTATGCCGCACATGCCCTGCTCGTCTCCGTAGTATACGCAGGGCACCCCGGGAATGGTGAACTGTATGGCCGCGCATATACGCTGCAAGGCTGCCGCCCTGTCCAGCTCCTCCTGGCCGATGTATATCTTCAGCTGATCCTCCCGGCTGAGGGACCTGAGCCACACATTGGTGGCCAGAGCCGTGCGCAGTCTCTCCACATCGTGGGAGCCCAGGAGGTTCATCAAGGCATAGTACATGGACTTGGGGTAGTTCATCTGCTGAGAGATAAAAAACTCACACAGAGCGTGGGCATCGGAATAGCCGTGCATAAAGGCCAGCACCGCATCCCTGAAGGGATAGTTCATCACCGAGTCCAGAGATGAGCCCAGGGCATAGCGGCGGCGGCTGCCGTAGCTCTCCTTGATTATGGCGTCCTCCCAGACCTCACCGATGATAGGTGCATCGGGCTTTACGGCCTTGACCGAATCCCGTATCAGTTCCAGCACGTCGTCGGGCAGCTCATCGGCCACATCCAGCCTCCAGCCGGAGGCGCCATGGCGCAGCCAGAGCTTCACCACGCTGTTCTCCCCGGTGACAATATCCTCCTGCCACTTGGGGTTCTGCTCATCCACTTCCGGCAGATCCTTGAAGCCCCACCAGCAGCGGTACTCATCGGGAAACTTGCTGAAGTCGTACCAGCGGTAATATTCGGAATCCTTGCCCTGGCAGGCCCCCTTGCCGGGATAGCTGCCATAGCGGTTAAAGTATCGGCTGTCCGCCCCGGTGTGGGAGTAGACCCCGTCCAGTATCAGGCGGATACCCAGTTCCCCGGCCTTGGCGCACAGGTGCTCAAAGTCCTCCATAGTCCCCAGGATGGGGTCCGGCCGGTGATAATCCGAGGTGTCGTAGCGGTGGTTGGAACGGGCCTCCACAATGGGGTTGAGATATATGCAGCTTATGCCCAGCTCCTTCAGGTAGGGCAGCTTTCCCTCAATGCCTTTGAAGGTGCCGCCGTAAAAATCATCCGGGCTGTAATTGCTCTCAAAGGGCCGGGGCTGCCAGCGCACCGGCTCATCCAGACTCTTGTGAAGCTCAGGGGTCTGGCCCAAGGAGCGGTGATATTCTATGCCCTTTTCCGCAGTGCCGTCATTGCTGAAGCCGAAGCGGTCCGGGAATATCTGATACATTATACTGCGGCGAAACCAAGCCGGGGTGTCAAAGCCCTTCTGGTACACCGTCAGCCTAAAGCCGCCCCCCTCCCGGCCCATCAGCCGTCCGATGTAGCCGGTACCGTCGGGGCAGAGCCAGTGGCAGCCCATGGTGGTCTCTATACGGAAGCGATACCACAGGGCCTGGGCTGTCTCCGGCACTGTGAAGCTGGCGGAATAGCAGTTGCCCAGCTGGCGCATGGGGTAGCTCCACTCCACATTGTCTCCGTATACGATGAGATCCGCTTTCTTTATTCTGCCTCCCAGAAGCCTGAAGGCCAGGCGCAGCTCCGAGCCGCTCTCCACCGCTCCGTAAGGGCTGCGGTACACGGTCATACGGCTGTCATGGGCTACGGCCAGTACCGTGGCCGCAGTGTGGCGCAGCACGCCGATGACGTTGGCGGTGCGTGGCTGGAGGGGGTACATATCCTCCAGGTTTATGCCGCTGGAGCGCAGATCATCACAGCAGCGGGATACGGTGTAGTAGGCGTCGTTCAGGGCAAAGCCGCAGTCGTCCATAAGCAGGCGCGTCAGCTCCGGAGCCATCAGGGGATTTCCCCGGGAATAGAAGCACTCCCCCAGCCGGTCCGGGCTCAGTCCCATGAGCAGGCACTGATGTATGGCGGCGTAGCTGGTGGCAGAGGCCTGGAAATACTGCTGTATCAGGCTCTCCGCCGGCGAGCTCTCCAGACGCTGGCACAGCTTTTCATCGCCGCCCACCGGCACCCAGCGGCCTTCCCTGTATTCCGCCTCCACGGTACTGCGGTCGCTGTAGCTGACAGTCATGCAGCTGCCCTGAGACCAGTGCTCGCTGTAGCTGCCGCCGAAATATACTTTATATCTCCTTAGAGCATCCATATGTAATGTCTTGCGTACTCCTCCGCTGAATTATCAAAGCTGAAATTTTCCTGCATGGCGTAGTTTATCAGGCCGTGCATTATCTCCTCATTCCTGTAGCAGCTGAGAGCGCTGCGGATGGTATCCCGCATTTCCCAGGCGTCGAAATTTGCAAAGGTAAAGCCGGTGCCCTCCCCGGTGAAGCGGTTGTAGGGTCTGACACTGTCTTTCAGTCCTCCGGTCTCCCGGACTATGGGGATGCAGCCGTAACGCATGGCTATCATCTGGCTCAGGCCGCAGGGCTCGAAGCGGGAGGGCATGAGGAAGAAGTCGCTGCCGGCATACACCAGGTGGGCCAGATCCTCATTATAGCCGATATAGGAGCAGACCTTGCCCCGGTAGCGGCTTTCGGCGCCCCGCATGAAGTTTTCAAAGCGCTCCTCTCCGCTGCCCAGGAGCATGAACTGCATATCCTCCCGGCTCATCAGATCGTCCAGCACGCAGGCCACCAGGTCAAAGCCCTTCTGGGCTGTCATCCTTGTGACCATAGCAAAGATGGGCACGTCCGGCCGGACCTCCAGTCCCATCTGCTCCTGGAGCGCCGCCTTGCACTGGGCCTTGCCTTTCAGGTGGCCCCGGTCATAGCGGGCAGGGAGAGCCGGGTCCCTGGACGGATTAAAGACCTTGGTATCTATACCGTTGAGAATGCCGGTAAGCTGTCCGCTGCGGGCATTGAGTATGCCGTCCAGACCTTCGGAATACTCCGGGCTCAGTATCTCCCGGGCATAGCTGGGGCTTACGGTATTTATCCTGTCGGCAAAGACACAGCCCGCCTTCAGGTAGTTTGCACATCCGTCCTGTTCCAGATACTCGCTGGTATAATAGCTGCTGTCCACCTCCAGCAGATCCTGGACAAAGTCGAAGCTGTAACGGCCCTGGAACTTGATATTGTGTATAGTGAGCAGGTATTTTATCTTATCCTGGACCCAGCCCCGGTACTGGGTGTGGGCCAGCATGGGCATCATGGCGGTGTGCCAGTCGTTGCAGTGGATAATGTCCACGCTGAAGTCCAGGTTGGGTATCACGTCAAGAACGGCCCGGCAGAAGAAGGAATACTGCTCGCCTTCGGCATTGCCGCCCCGGTAAATGGCGTCGCCAAAGTACTGCTCGTTGTCTATGAGATAAATGGTGATATCGTCCAGAACCAGCTTCTCCAGGCCTACATAGGCATTGCGCCAGCCCATTCGGGAATAGAAGTAGAACATGTGCTCCACCTTATCCCCATACTTCTCCTTGATGCAATGGTGGTAGGGAGTGATGACTCTGGCGTCTATTCCCAGCTTTTTCAGAGCCTTGGGCAGAGTGCCCACCACGTCGGCCAGACCGCCGGTCTTGGACAAGGGCGCACACTCGGCAGCCGCCAGCAGCACATTTGGCATCTCGGTCCGGCCCCGCTCCCGGAGCATATCTTTAAACTCTTTTTTCATTGACCATCCTCCTTTATCACAGGAAACTCGTTGGTGGCAAGCTCTCAGCTCTTTTTCTTTCTGCCTGCGCTTCTGCCGGTTTTGGCGGTGGTTTCGGACTTGGCGGCCTTTGTGGTTTTAGTTGCCTTTGCGGCTTTCTCAGTCTTGAGGGTCTTTTCCTCTTTGGCGGTTTTTGCCGTCCCGGCAGTCTTTCCCCCTTTAGTGCTCTTCGGCGCTTTCGTGGTCTTCGCTGCCTTAGCGGTCCCGGCAGACCTGGGTTCCTTGCCTTCTTTCTTTGGTCTGAAGCTGTAGTACAGGCAGGACATGCCGGGCAGGTTTATGTTGGCGGAATACTCCATATCCAGGAAGGGAACCTTTCTGGTGCTTATGCGCTTTTTGCAGCTCTTGCCGCTGCCGCCGTAGACCTCGTCCTCACTGCTGAGGAGTTTGTTCAGGCTGCCCTCGCAGGGCAAAGCTATGACAAAATTCTCATAATCCACGGGAGTGAAGTTGCAGATGCAGACCACATAGTCATCGTCGGCAGGAGAAGAACGCAGAAAGGCAATGGAGCTGCGCTCCCTGTCGTCCACGTTCAGCCATCTGAAGCCGTCCCAGGAGCGGTCTATGCGGTAAAGGGCCGGGTGATTCTGGTAAATGTGGTTGAGCTGCCGGTAATACTGACGCATGCCCTCGTGCTTGGGATATTCCAGAAGTATCCAGTCCAGCTGCTGCTGCCAGTTCCACTCTATGAACTGGGCGAACTCCCCGCCCATAAAGCACAGCTTCTTGCCCGGGTGGGCAAACTGGTAGCCGTAGAGGCTGCGGAGAGAGGCAAATTTCTGGTCATAATCCCCGCTCATCTTATTTACCATTGAGCCCTTGCCGTGGACCACCTCATCGTGGGAATAGGCCAGGACAAAGTTCTCCGAAAAGGCGTACATCATGGAGAAGGTGAGGCGGTCATGGTTGAAGCTGCGGAAATAGGGGTCCAGGCTCATGTAATCTATAGTGTCGTGCATAAAGCCCATATCCCACTTGAAGGTGAAGCCCAGGCCTCCGTCTTCCACTCTGCCGGTTATCAGGGGGAAAGCGGTGGACTCCTCGGCGATGGTGATGGCGCCGGGGTAGTTATGGAGCACAGTGCTGTTCATCTTCTGCAGGAAGGCTACGGCCTCCAGGTTGGTGTTGCCGCCATCCTTATTGGGGGTGAAGTTGCTGCCCCGTCCATAGTCCAGATACAGCATTGAAGACACGGCGTCAACTCTTATGCCGTCCACATGGTATTCCTCAAAGAAGAGGCAGGCGGAGGATATGAGGAAGCTCTGCACCTGATTGGAACCGTAGTCAAAGATAAGGGTGCCCCAGTCCGGATGCTCGGCCATGCGCTGCTCCTTGCATTCGTAGAGGTTGGTGCCGTCAAAGCAGGCCAGGCCGTGCTCATCCCTGGGGAAGTGGGCGGGCACCCAGTCTATAATGATGCCTATGCCGGCGGCATGGAGAGTGTCTATCATACATTTGAAGTCATCGGGATTGCCATAGCGGGAAGTGGGAGCATAGTAGCCCGTCACCTGGTAGCCCCAGGAACCGTCATAGGGGTACTCTGCCACAGGCATCAGCTCCACATGGGTAAAGCCCATGTCCTTGCAGTAGGCGGCCAGAGCTTCGCCCAGCAGGCGATACTGGGCCTTCTCATAACCCAGGTCCTTCCAGGAGCCCAGATGGACCTCGTAGATGCTCATAGGCTGGCTGAGGGCATCCCTCCGGCTGCGCTTTTCCATATAGCTGCCGTCGGTCCACTGATAGCTGCCCCCATCCCAGACTATTGAGGCGGTGTCCTTTCCGTTCTGGGAGAAGGCTGCAAAGGGGTCGGACTTCAAAACCTGCCTGCCGTTGGACTGAGTGACACAGTACTTATACAGAGAGTCCCTGTGCAGTCCCTCCACAAAGCAGACCCAGACTCCGCCCTCCATCAGCTCCATGGGCGTTGCATCCCGATTCCAGTCATTAAAATCACCCACCAGCGATACTGCCTTGGCGTTGGGGGCCCAAAGGATAAAGCGGTGAGCGTTCAGTTCCGGCACGTAGTGGCAGCCATAGCACAGCCATGCTTTCTGAGCCTTGCCGGTGTTGAAAAGGTATATATCCCCATTGGGAATATAGTTCAGATATTTTGCATCCATGCGCATATCTCCCTTGTCTGAATATTTTTTTCGTTATTCATCAAGGCTATTATACATACTTTTCCTGTCAATTCCAAGAGAAAACTTTTCCGCCGCAGCAAAATAGGCATTTTGCTGTATACGTAAAGTATAATCCCGGTGAAAAGGTGCTGCTGAGCGAAAAAATTTCCCCGGCTCCTGAGAGCCGGGGAAATCAGTCTTATTGGCTTTTGAAGTTTCTTTTCTCAGCGGAAGCTTACTTGCTCCTCATCTTCTTGACCTGGGGCAGGACAGCCACTACTGCGCCGCCGGAGAGGATGAGCACTGCGGCCCACAGGGCCAGATTGCTCTCATCGCCGGTCTGGGGGCTGGCGGAGGCCTGAGCCTTGGTCAGGATCTTGAAGGTGCAGCTGGGAGTATCGCCGCTGGTGGTCATAACGGTGAGGGTGTAAGTATTGCCTGCGGTGAGGTTGTTCAGGAAGTCAGCAGTGAGGGTGATGGTCTTGCCGGAATTGCTGAGGGTGTAGTAATTGTTCCAGGTATTGGAGAGCTCACTGTTGCCAACCCATACGCGGGAAATGGTGCCGGAGCAGATGAACTGCAGATTCTTGCTGCTGCCAATGACATGCTTGTCGGTGTCAACAGCCCTCAGGGTGGCGCCCACTCTGAAAGTGCCGCTGGCAGAGCCTGCGGTGGTGGTAACTGTTATGGTGTGGTTACCGGGAGCCAGAGTATCCATAACGCTGGAAGCCACGCCGAACTTCTGGTAGCCGTTGTAGGACAGCTTGTCGCCGCCGATCTGCATACCGTCGATAGCAACATCGTAGTAGTCATACTGGATTCCATCAATCAGCTTCAGGCCGGGAGTCACGTAGAAGTAGCACATACCGTCGCCGGAGTACCAGACATCCTCCACGGGCCACACGGAAGCATTGCCGGGAAGAATATTGTTGGAGCCCTGGACTACCAGAGTGCCCACAATGGTGGAAACGTTCTTACCGTTGAACTGGGTAATGATGTAGTAGGTGCCGTTTGCCAGACTGTTGAGGTAGCTGCTGGTGAAGTTTACACGGTAGTTATAGCCGCTGTAACTATTGTTGGTAACGGTATAGTTGCTGCTGCTGATCTGCTGAGCGCCGGTGGTGCTCCTAATAGTGTTGATGTAGAAGCCAACGGTGGAGATAGGGAGCTCAGACAGGTCAATGTACACGCTGCTCATACTGCCGTGAGTATAGGGAGAACCGTAGAGTGCGTACTTTACATTGCCGTCGGTGCCGGGCTGGCCGCCGGTGTCACCGATCTTGCGCACGGTGTAGTTGGGGCTGGTACCGTACTTCTCATAGCCGTTTGCAATGGCAGACTCAAACACGCTGAGCTGGCCGTCCTGCACAACCCACTGGCCGCCGGTAATGGCCCTGGGCAGACTCATAGGAGAAGACACCAGGAATTCGTCTACATTGCCGCCGCTGATGTTCAGCTGAGCATCGGAGCTAAGTATCTCCAAAGACTTAATAGTGCCGCTGCTCATGTTGACAGTGCAGCCGTAAACTCTAACCTTTTCAATTGTTGCGCCGTTGACATAGAGATTGCTGTTGCTGTAGAGGTTAATGGTGCTTGCCTTAAGGCCAGAGCTGAGGTTAATGGTAGCATTGTTCTGGAGTGTCAGGGCACCGGTAATTCTTGTACCGCTGATAGTAACACTGCTTCCGTTGATGGTAGTGCCTTCCATATTCAGGCTGTTGCCGCCCAGATTGATGGTCAGGTTCTTGCTGATGCTGACATTCTGTGCATTGAGTTCCTCGCTGACGGAGGTATCAGTTATACAGTTGATAGTGTCACCGGACTTTGCTGCCTTGATTGCATCGGCGACAGTGGGGTAATAGGTGGAACCGATCCATGCCTCATACACCTTGGTGTCGCCCTCGGTGGAACCGTAGCCGGGAGCCATGTAGTCTGGATCGGGGTCCTTGCCGTCATCAAAAGTGCATCCGCCGTAGACATCGATGTTACCTTCGCCGCTGAAGCTGGCGCTGACGGCACGGATGGAGTGCAGGGAGAGGCTGGCGCCCTTAGTCACGTTTGCAATGACAACACCCTGGTTGCCAATTATGCCGCTGGTCAGATCAACACTGGCGTTATTTGTGATAGTGAGCTGCTTGCCGTCCAGGTCAATCTTGTGGCCCTTGAGGTTGATAGTAACGCTCTTGGAAATCTCGGTGCTGGCGTCAAGCACAACATCATTGTTGATGTAAATGGTGTCACCGCTGCTGGCTGCGGCAAGAACCTCGCTGAGCTTTTCATAGGTTCCGCCGGTCCGCTCAAGAATCCAGGGGTCGGTGGGAGAAGAGAACAGAACCGGAGCATCGGTGCTCATCATACCGAACACGGTCTGATCCTCATTGGAAGCGCCGTTTGTAATTGCGGTGCTGTTCTGCTGAGAACCGGATGCGTTGGTGCTCTCTATCTCTTCAGGAAGAAGGCCATAAATGCCGCCGTTGCTTACAGTTCCGGAACCGGTGGTTCCACCAGAGCTTGTGCCCTCACCCTCCAGAGGCGCCAGGGCATAGGCGGAACCGCCCATGAGGCTCAGGCACATGGCAACCAGAAGAAGCATAGATAAGATTTTACTTGCTGTTTTCATGTTGTCCGTCTCCTTATATTGCTATTTTTAAACACGAAATTTGTTTGCCTTCGATGGGTTTCCCCCGCCCATCTCTGGTGTGAATATAATGTACCACGATGTTATGTAAAATGCAAGTACTTTTTTCACGATTTTGCTATAATTTTTTTCTAATTTGTAACTACTCTGAACGAGAAAATTGACTTTTAGGTGACGTTATGTCAAGTAAATGTATTATTTCCCGCCTTTTTGGGGTATTTCTGTCACATTTCCCTCAATCCCTTTCAGGTAATCTTAATAATTCTTAACATTCTTTTGTAACTCTTTGTTGCATTTTCCCATCGTCACTTATATGACGCCGGAGTACCCGGCTTTGTTCCCGGGCTTTTCAAAATTTTTTTCAGCAAAAAGCAGGCATCCCGATCCTCTTCGGCCCGGAGCGCCTGCTTTTCGGCTTCTCACGAGCCTTCCCGCCTTCATTATATCATTTGTATATTATAATGTATATATCTCAATTATCCCTCTGTCAGGTTTTTTCCGGAGTTTTTCACCCGACACTGTCCATAGAAAACGGGGCTGCAATCTTGCAGCCCCGTAAAGTACTTTATGCTGTTTTTAGCGCTCTTAGTTCCGCTTGTTCTTTTTGAACTTCACCACATACAGGGCCACGCCGCCCAGTCCCACTGCACACACGGCAATCATGCCTATCCACAGGCCCATGTTGGCGCTGTCCCCGGTCTTGGGGGTAGTCCAGGGCTTGCTGCTGTTGTAAGTGGGTGTCTGGTTATTGAGGATGGTTTTGGCCTTCACAGTGAAGGTAGTCTCGGCAGTGCCGCCGGAGGACACTATGCCCAGTCTGTGAGTGCCCACGCCCAGCTGATCCAGGCAGGACTTCTTCAGGGTGACTATAGTGCTGCCCTCTGTCACTGTGTAATAGCTGCTGTTAAGGGTGAAGCCGTTGAGGGTCACGGACTTGAACTCGCTCACCGGAGCGTCGGAAGTGAAGCTCAGGCCGTTGCTGCTGCCCTGCCGCCACACGGCGTTGGCCCCGGAAATAATCTTGGGCTGAGCCACTTGGGTCACTCTGATATCCCGGCTGTGGCAGATGCTGCAGGTACGCTCCCAGTAGTTGGGATAGTTGAAGGTCCAGCCGCTCCAGTTGTGATTGCACTGGGTCTGGGTCTTTACAGGGATTGTCTTGCTCTCCTTGTAGCCGCACTGGCACTGATGCTCCATCAGTCCCTCGGTGGTGGCCGTGGCCTCTTTTACAGTCCGCCAGGCTCCGAAGCTGTGGGGTGCATAACCGTATTTGTCCGCCGCATTGCTGAGAGTGCAGCCGGAGGCGGTGCAGTCATGCCAGTGGTTGGTATTGTTATAGGTCCAGGCGCTGCTCCACTGGTGCTGGTGCTGAGGAGTAGAAACCACGGGTATCTGTTCAGTCTTTACAAAGCCGCAGACGGTGCACTTATATTCCATGGTACCGGCAGCGCTGGTAGTGGCCTCCTTGAGGACTTTCCCGCTGTCCCAGCTGTGAGTTCCGAAGCCGTCCTTTTTGCTGTTGTCCGTCTCGGTGCAGCCCTGGGCAGTGCAGTCATGCCAGTGGAACTGGTCGTTCTTGGTCCAGTCCTTGCTCCAGCTGTGCTGATGCTCCAGCATGGGTATCTCTTCGGTCTTCTCAGCACCGCAGTCTTTGCAGGTGTAGGTCTTAATGCCCTTCTCCGTGGTGCTGGGTTCCTTGGTCACTTTGCCCTCGTCCCAGTTGTGGGCAGCATAGCCGTTTTTGCCGGAGTTCTCCTTTATATCGCAGCCATCGGCGGTGCAGTCATGCCAGTGGTAATTGTCGTCATATTTCCAATCGCTGCTCCAGCTGTGGGTGTGGGTGGGTTCTGTCGTACCTGTGGCGGCTATCTCCTCGGTCTTGGTAGCCTGGCACACCGTGCAGGTAAAGGTCCTTACCCCGGCTTCGGTCGCCGTGGGCTCCTTGGTCACCTTGCCCTCGTCCCAGGTATGGGCAGCATAGCCGTTCTTGCCGGAGTTCTCCTTTATATCGCAGCCGTCGGCGGTGCAGTCATGCCAGTGGTAGTTGTCGTCATATTTCCAATCGCTGCTCCAGCTGTGGGTGTGGGTGGGTTCTGTCGTACCTGTGGCGGCTATCTCCTC